>NZ_JBHIKW010000007.1:0-259395 GCF_042138895.1 Cedecea selenatireducens
CTCCGGGGCTTTTATTATTGATGCGTTGTTTATTGTGGCGTGGGTAGTGTTGAAGGATGCCTTCCAGACCAATGTGCCGTGTTATCGGCCAGGCTCGCTGCCACATCAAAAAAATCTTGTCTCAGCGGATTGATAAACCAGTCTTTTCTTCTCTGCCTGGCTTAACCAATGGATAAATTTCACGCCCGCGTATTGCAAATTAAATCACCAGTTCTATAATTGAGTGAGTGGTCAGTCATTTAATGATGGCCACAACACTCACAACAGACAGCCGCCAGGCCACGCGCCGCGCTTATCAACCGAGGATACAAAGATGACGTCTAAAACTGAAAAGTGGTTTATTACCGGAGCTTCCGGTGGCCTGGGCCTGGCGCTGACCCGTCGCGTGCTGGAGGCGGGCAATACCGTCGTGGCCGCGGTACGTAATCCTGCCGCTTTGGCCGAGCTGCAGCAGCAGTTTGCCGGGCAGCTCACCGTTGAAAAACTGGACGTGACCGACTATGCCAGCCTGCCTGCCATCGCTCAAAAGCACGGCGATAGCGACGTCATCGTCAATAACGCCGGCGGGGCGATTATCGGGGCGATGGAAGAGTTCACCGGGCAGGAAATCGAGCATCAGTTTGCCCTGAATCTGCTTTCCCCGGTGCACATCACCCGCGCATTCCTGCCTGCGTTACGTGCTAAAAAACAAGGTCGTCTGATCTATATCACCAGCATGGGCGGCCGTGTTGCCTTCCCCGGTGGGGCCTTCTACCATGCGGCAAAATATGGCCTGGAAGGGTTTGCCGAAAGCACGGCGCAGGAAGTGGCGGAGTTCAATATCAAGGTGCAAATCATTGAGCCCGGTTCGATCAAAACTAACTTCCAGGCGAACGTGCGCTGGACCGAAGAGTCCGACGCCTACAAAAATGGCACCGTGGGCCAGCTGCGCCGCTGGATTGCCGAGCATGGTGAAGAGAGCAACGCCGGTGACCCTCAGAAAATGGCCGATGCTATTTATACGCTGAGCCAGCAGGCCGAACCGCCGCTGAGAACCGTGCTGGGTGCCGATGCTTTCCAGATCCTCAAAGGCAGCTATGAGAAGAGCCTGCAGTCGCTGGAGGAGCAAAAAGCGGTGTCTGTCTCGGTGGTGATTGAAGGCAAAACCGGATTTATTCCTGAGTAATGTTTTCAGCCCCCGCCGGGTGTGAATGCGGGGGCAAAGCTCAAACCCTGGCGGCGAAATCTATTACACTGTGCGGAGATTTTATTAACCCCGGAGACGTTGGAATGGCAAGACCCCTAAGCCCGCAAAAACAGGCGGCACTTCTGGATGCAGCGGTAGAAATTGTTGCGCAGAGCGGTCTGTCGGCTACAACGGCCAGCATTGCAAAACGGGCGGGGGTGGCGGTTGGCACGCTGTTTACCTACTTCCCCACCAAAGAGCAGTTGCTAAACGAAGTCTATTTAATGCTGAAGCAGGATATGTCCGACCTGCTGGTGACCGGCTACCCAAAAGATGCCGACTTCCGCACGCAAATGGCGCACATCTGGCGAGGTTATACGGAATGGTCGCTGAAAAATCCTCAGGGCAAACAGGTGCTCAGGCTGCTGACGGTGTCGGATCTGCTGACGCCGGAAACGCTCGCCAGCACGCCAGAGGCGCTGAATCAGGCGGATAAAATGTTTGATGAGGCGATAAAGCAGTCGCTGTTTGTCACCGACAGTAAAACGTTTATCTACGCCATTATTCAAAATATTTCCGATGCCACCAGCGAGCAAATCGCCAGGCATCCGGCAGATAAAGAGACATTGTTGCAGCTTGGCTTTCGCATGATGTGGAACGCGATTGCGGCTTAACTCATCAAGTTTCCAGGAAAGAGCCATGAAAATTGTGATTGTAGGTTCCGGCGGTATGGTCGGGCAGGGCGTGCTGCTGGCAAGCCTGGCGGCAAAAGACGTCAGCGACATTATCCTGCTCGTCAGGAAGCAGCCTGAAGGTGAGCATGACTCCCGCATCCACTATGTGGTGAACGGCGATCTGATGGATTTCGATGCTGCCGACCCTCTGTTCAGCGACGTTGATGCGTGTTTCTTCTGCGCTGGGATCAGCTCCTCTGGCGTCAGTGAAGCGGTGTACAGACGTATGACCTACGACATGACGCTGCAGGTTGCAGAGCAGCTGAAATCCCAAAGCCCGCAGATGAAGTTTGTTTATGTCTCCGGCGCGGGTGCAGACAGCAGCGGAAAGAGTTCGCAGATGTGGGCTCGCGTGCGGGGAGAAGTGGAAAACAAATTGCTGGCGCTGTTCCCGGGCAACGCTGCCATTTTCCGTCCGGCGTTTATTCTGCCGACGCCGGAAGTGCAGTCCCGTACTCCTGCATACCGGGCTTTATATACCGTCATTGCCCCAGTGATGCGCCTTATCAGCGCCACCACCGGGAAGCGCTTTTTGTCGATTATCGACATCGGCAACGCGATGCTGAACATCACGCGTTTTGGCGTGAATAAAACCATCATGGCGAAGCCGGACATAGTGGCCTGCGCCGACCGCCGCAGCTAAGCCGGACTTTCGGCCGCTTTTCTGCGGCGGGTACTGAGTAACACTAGCGGGACGGCGATGATGTACACCACAATCACCGACAGCCAGATAGCGCCCGGCCACGCTTTCTGCACCACAAAGTAGAAGCTTGAAAACCCCAGCGGAGCAATGATAGACGCCAGGCTGACCGCCGAAGCCAGAATGCCCTGCAGTTGCCCCTGGCTGGCTTCATCCACCTTGCGGGTGGCTAACGCCTGCAGGGCAGGAGCCCCAACGCCGCCCAGCGCGAACAGCGGCATAATCACAAATACCTGCCAGCCCTGCTGCACAAAGGCCAGCATCGCCAGCGCAATACACGAGCTAAAGATGCCAAACAGCACCGCGCCACGCTCGCCCAGCCAGCGGGTAATCGGGCCGGGAAGCAACGCCTGCGTGAGCGTCTGGCAAATACCGTAAGCGCCCAGAGAAAGCCCAATCCACAGGCCGTTCCAGCCGAAGGTATCAGACCCCCAGAGCGCCCAGCAGGTGCCGTACACTTCGCCCGTCGCGCTGAGAATAAAAAAGACCATCGCAATTGGGATAAGCCCTTTCAGGGTGAAAATCCGGCGTAGGGGCTGCAAGGGGTTAAGCACCGCAAAACTAAATCGTTGACGTTCCGGCGTGCGGGATTCTGGCAGCATAAACAGCGCCATCAGCAGGTTACAGGTGTTCAGTACCGCCGCGGCGATAAACGGCAGCCGTACCCAGTAATCGCCGAGCAGGCCGCCCAGCACCGGGCCGATGATAAATCCGGCGCCAAACATGGCGTTAAACAGCCCGAAGCGGCGGGCGCGTTTATCCGCCGGCGTGACGTCGGTGATGTAAGCCATCGCCACCGAGACGTTGGCGCTGGTGAGTCCGGCAATGGCCCGGCCCAACAGCAACATCCACAGATGAGGCGCAAAGGCCATAATCAGGTAGTTCACGGCGGCCCCTGCAAGGGACACCAGCAACACCGGTCGACGACCATAGTTGTCGCTCAACGCGCCCAGCAGCGGGGCAAAGATAAACTGCATCAGGGCATACAGCGCGGTCATGATGCCTATCCAGTGGGCAATATCCGACGTATGCGTTACCTCTTCCAGCAGGCGCGGCAGAATGGGAAACACCAGGCCGATGCCGACGGCATCGAGGCAAATGGCGGAGAAAATAACAACCAGCGCTTTGTTCATGTTTACCTGTACTAAGTACCAATATATACTCGGTACATAATCATCCATTCATCAGGATTCTGTCAATGTCTCTCGATCGCCGTACGCTTAACCGTCTCGCCACCCGCCAAAAAATTTCTAACGTCGCAACCCGGCTGTTTCTGGAAAAGGGCTTTGAGCAGGTGACGATTGATGAGATTGCCGCGGCGGCAAAAGTGGGGCGGATGACGGTGTTTAACCACTTCCCGCGTAAAGAAGACATGTTCTTTGATCGTGAAGAAGAGGGGCTGGAGATGCTGCGTACTGCTCTGAATGAGGGCGATAAAAACGCTGGCCCGCTGGAAGCGCTGCGTCGTTTTGCCCATCAGCTTGTCGTGCAGAATAGCCCGGTGGTGGCCTTCTCCGTCGCGGGGCAGGGGTTTGTCTCGACGATTGAAAACAGCGCGGCGCTTAAGGCCCGGGCCAGAGAGATACGAGACGAGTTTACCCAGGTGCTTGCCGAAGAGCTGGCCGCTGGCGCTGGCCTTGAAAAGCATGACGCACAAACCCAGCTGGCGGCAGCGCTGGTGCTGGCGACCTGGAGTGCGGCGCTGATTCAGGCGCACCGAACCTTTGGCCAAACGCTGGACAACGCAGCCGCTGAAGCCGTGTTTCTTGAGATGATCGACAGAGGAATCGCTGGCGTTATCGCGGCGATGAGCGGCACGGTTTACGGCAAAAAATAACGCCATCAGGGCGTTGCCGGGCTGAGGGAATTTCAGTAGATTTATCGTTTTCGGAGTTAGAAAAATGTCCGTCACCGATGCTCTTATCGCCTTTACGCTTGCCGCCACGCTGCTCACGCTGACTCCCGGCCTTGATACCGCACTTATCCTGCGAACCGCTGCCGCCGAAGGTGGCAAAAAAGCCCTTCATGCCGCGCTCGGTATCGACGTGGGCTGTTTTGTCTGGGGGGCTTTGGTTGCCTTTGGGCTTGGCGCTTTGTTAGCGGTGTCTGAACTTGCCTACAGCTTGCTGAAGTGGTGCGGTGCGGCGTATTTATGCTGGCTGGGTATTCAGCTGCTTTTGCGTCCTCGCCAGAGCTTTAGCCTTGCTGCCGGGGAGCCAACGCGTGCCAATAACTGGTTTCTTCGCGGGATGCTGGGCAACGTGCTTAACCCGAAAATGGGCGTCTTTTACGTCTCCTTCCTGCCGCAGTTTATTCCCTCCGGTCACTCCCCTATCCTCTGGACTTTTCTGCTGGTTTCCATTCACGTCGTGCTCGGCACGCTATGGTCACTGACCCTGATTCTTGCCACGCGCTATGCCTCGGGCGTGCTCAAAAAACCAGGGGTCGTGATGTGGATGGATCGCGTCACCGGCTGCGTGTTTCTGCTGTTTGCCGCGAAGCTGGCAATTAGCCGACGCTAAGCCTATTTCGCCGTCAGCATGCCCGGCGTTTGCCCGGTCATGCTGCGGTAAAAGTAGATAAAGGCGCTGTCGCTTGAAAAGCCAAGCTCTCCGGCCACGGCGGTAATTGGCGCGTGGCTTGCCAGCATTTCCACGGCTTTCATTAAGCGCCACTGCTGCCGCCATTGCTGCCAGGAGAGGCCAGTTTCCCGGCGGAAAATACGGCCAATGGTGCGCTCGCTCGCACCGGTCACGGCGGCCAGTTCGTTGAGTCGTGGCGGTAGCGTGTCACCCGCCAGGTGTCGCAGGCGTTTATCCTGCGGGAAGCGTAGCGTCATCGGCTCTTCCCTTGCTGCCTGTAGCTCTGTTACGCACAAGGCGGCCATGTGCATCGGCGCGCCTTGTTCCCAATTTGTTGCCCACGGGCTGGCCGAGATCCTTTCCAGCAGTTCATTGAGCAACGGCGTGACGTTGAGCACCAGCGCGTTGGCTGGCAGCGTGGGGTAACGCTCCGTGTTAAACCAGATTGAGCGGTAGGCCACGCTACTTTTCATTTCGGCGCGGTGGCTCACGCCTCCCGGCAGCCAGGCGACTTTTCCCGGCGGCAGTAAAGAGAGCATCCGGCCTTCATCCAGCGTGAGCTTTACGCAGCCTTCCCGGGTAAACAGCAGTTGCCCCATACGGTGCCGATGCAGCCCGGAATCATGATCCCCAAGTTCAGCCTGCACGCCAATCACGCTGTTATCCAGCGTATCAGGGTTAAATTCCGCGTCCGCGCTTAGCCAGCTCATAATGTCCGATTTCCGCTATTAAATGTCCTGATGTTTATAATGGTGCATTCGCCGTTTTCCTACAATAGCGCCTCTTTTAATGGAGGACGCAGGGTGAACATACACCGTGGAATAGCGCTATTAACCGCGCTGCTGATGTTTCCGCAGATTGTGGAAACCCTTTATAGCCCGGCGCTGACCGATATCGCCCGGCATTTTTCTGTTACCGCCCAGGATGCGGGCTGGACGCTCTCGCTGTACTTTTTTGGCTTTGCCGCAGGCGTGCTGTTTTGGGGGCGAATGTGTGACCTTTTAGGCCGCAAACCGGCGCTGCTGCTTGGGCTGCTGTGCTATGCGGCAGGCGCGGCGGCGGCCCTGATGACTTCGCATTTTATGCTGCTGTTGGCGGCTCGGATGCTGGCGGCCTTTGGCGCGGCCACCGGCTCCGTGGTGACCCAGACGGTTTTACGCGACCGTTTTAGCGGCGGCGAGCTGGCGCGGATATTTTCTTTTATGGGCATTGCGCTGGCCGTGAGCCCGGCCCTGGGCCTCTGGCTGGGCGGCATTATTGTCTCCGCCGCAGGCTACGAGGGGGTATTTTACCTGCTGTTCGGGTTGGCCGTTATTCTGCTGACCTGGAGTGCGCGACAGCTTGAGGAAACGAGGCCGTCGCAGCACGCCCGACATGCTTTTGGCGCGGTTGTGCAACGTATGCTGAAAGACCCGGAAATCTGGCGGGCAACCGGGCTGGTGGCGTTGTTCAATATCAGCCTTTTCAGCTACTACAGCCTGGCGCCGTTTCTGTTCCAGTCCTTAGGCTTTGGGCCCGCCGCTTTTGGGCTGACGGGCGGCGTGCTGGCGCTGGGTTCTCTGGTGGGGGCACAGCTTAATCATATTCTGATGAAACGGAGTCTGAATGCCAAAGCGTTGCTGAATTTAGCCAGTGGCATAGGTCTGGCGGGAAGTGTTGGCGTCTGGGGATTGATGCACAGCATCTGGTTTTTGGCACCGATGTTTCTGGTTATGGTCGCGTTCTCGATGGCTATTCCGGTGGTGCTTAGCACCGCGCTTGGCGCTTATACCTATTGCCGGGGGACGGCCGGGGCGCTGTTCGGCTTCGCCTATTACCTGTTGATTGGCAGCGGGCTGATGGTATCCGGCTGGGGCCAGCAGCTTGGGATTACGCTGGTGGTTTGCGCCGTGGGGATTGTGCTTGTGGGGTGGAGGTATAGGGGGAGTTAACGCTGCCCGATTGCCTCTTAGTCGGAGATAGTCACGATTATGTAAAACCAGCTTAGATTCCGTTCACCCATCTATCTATTTCCCATGCACATTCAGAGCACGGTGAATGTGTCAGGTGGTATTACGCCATCCCCCGAACAGCCCCGGCGCCCGGCGAGCTCATCGCCGCTGAAGCGGTAAACCGACCCTCACCCCGGCCCTCTCCCAGAGGGAGAGGGGGAAAACAGCCAACGTGGAACATTTTTTATTCCCTCTCCCTGGAAGGGAGAGGGGGAAAACAGCCAACGTGGAACATTTTTTATTCCCTCTCCCTTCCAGGGAGAGGGTTAGGGTGTGGGTAGGAAGCGACGTTGTGGTTTAAATCGGCGCCGAAGAGAAAGCGAGGCCCGGTCCGGTGGCTGCATATAAGACAGACCTGGTAGTGAACGGAACCTTAGCCGATCCAACACAGACCATAACCGATTCAACACAATCCGTATTCGCTGCTACAGCAACCCACCCAGATTCACGTACTTAGTCTCCAGGTACTCTTCCAGCCCGCAGTCGGAGCCTTCGCGGCCGAGGCCGGACTCCTTCACGCCGCCGAAAGGTGCCACTTCCGTGGAGATAATCCCTTCGTTTACGCCGACCATACCGCTTTCTAACTGCCGCGTGACGCGGAAGGCGCGAGCCAGATCGCGGGTGTAGAGATAGGCCGCAAGGCCGAACGGCGTGGCGTTGGCGCGTTCGATAGCCTCCAGTTCATCGCTAAAGCGGAAGCAGGCCGCCAGCGGGCCGAAAGTTTCCTCGCGCGCCAGCAGCATGGCTTCGGTGGCATCCGCCAGCACGGTTGGCTGGAAGAACGATGCGCCGAGAGCGTGACGTTCGCCGCCGCACAGCAGGCGTGCTCCGTGCTGCAAAGCGTCCTTCACGTGGGCTTCCACTTTTTCAACCGCTTTCTGGTGAATCAGCGGCCCCTGCTGGGCTCCCGGCGTCATGCCCGGCGCAACTTTCAGCGCTTGCGCGGCGGCGGCGAGTTTCTCAACAAACTGCTCATACACGCCGTCCTGGACGTAGAAGCGGTTGACGCACACGCAGGTTTGCCCGCTGTTGCGGAACTTAGCGGCCATGGCGCCTTCCACGGCGGCATCAATGTCCGCATCGTCAAAGACGATAAAAGGTGCGTTGCCGCCCAGCTCCAGCGACAGTTTTTTCACGGTATCCGCCGCCTGGCGCATCAGCAATTTGCCGGTTGGCGTGGAGCCGGTGAAAGAGATTTTACGCACCGTCGGGCTTGCCATCAGCGTGCTGCCGATAGCCACCGTGTCGCCAGTCACGGCATTGATTACGCCCGCCGGGACACCAGCCTGTTCTGCCAGCACGATAAGCGCGAAGGCGGAGAGCGGCGTTTCGTTTGCTGGCTTAATTACGGCGGTACAGCCAGCCGCCAACGCAGGGCCGAGCTTGCGGGTCAGCATCGCCAGCGGGAAGTTCCACGGGGTGATGGCCGCCACGACGCCAACCGGCTCTTTGAAGGTGAGGATTTGGTTTCCGGCCTTCGGCGACGGGATGGTTTTGCCGTTGGCACGTTTGGCTTCTTCGGCAAACCATTCGATAAAGCTTGCGGCATAGGCCACTTCGCCTTTGGCTTCCGCCAGCACTTTGCCCTGTTCGGTCACCATCAGTTCCGCCAGTTCGGCCTGATGCTCCATGATCAGCGCGAACCAGCGCTGGAGGATCTGCGAGCGGGCTTTGGCCGTTAGCGCTCGCCACGCGGGCAGGGCGGCATGGGCTGCGGCAATCGCCGACTCGGTCTCTTTTGCTCCGGCGTTTGCCACCTGGGCAACAACTTCATCGGTTGCCGGGTTTAAAACAGCGTAGCGCTCGGCGGCATCCCGCCATTCACCGTTGCAGTACCAGCCGGTTCGAACCAGGGCGTCAAAGTTGCTCATGCGATATTCCTTGTCGTTACGTTGTCGATAAACAAGCCGCGTGCGGTACGGCCTTCTCGCGCGATGCGTTTGCCTGCGGTGTAGTCATTGATGACGTCGCACGGCGTGTAGTTGCGCTCCAGCTCGTAGCGCTCGTCTTCAGCGAGCGGGGTGCCGAGTGCGGCAATCGCGCTGTCAATTTGCTGCACGGAATCCGCGCCAACCAGCATGCAGTCCACACCGGGATGGTTCAGAACCCAGGCCTGCGCGATTTGCGCCGGAGGCAGGCCGCGCAGCTGGGCCACGTGGCTCACGGACTGGGCGACATTGCGGGAGGTGGCATCCGCATACATTTCCTGGGTGAAGAAGTCGGTCTGGTTGCGCACGGAGGTAAAGTCGCAGCTCAGCAGGCCGCGGGCGAGCGGGCTGAACACCGAAACGCCGAGCCCCTGGTCGCGGCAGAAGGGGATCATTTCCCGCTCTTCTTCGCGGTAGGCGCAGTTCAGCTGTAGCTGCATGTTGATTGGTTTTGCGTAGCCGTTGCGCTCGCAGCACCAGAGGATTTTCGCCAGTTGCCAGGTGTACATGGTGGAGACGCCGACGTAGCGCGCTTTGCCGCTGCGCACGATGTCGTTCATTGCCGCCCAGGTCTCTTCAATAGGCGTGTTCACGTCGAAGTAGTGCAGCATGTAAATATCGACGTAGTCGGTGCCGAGGCGCTTCAGGCTGCCGTCAATGCTCTCCATAATGTGCTTGCGTGAATGCCCCTGGTTATTAAAGCCGGTGCCGATCGGGTAGCCCACTTTGGTGGTGAGGACCAGGTCGTCGCGGCGGGCAATACGTTTTAACACGTTGCCGACCACTTCTTCCCCGGCACCGCTGGAGTAGAAGTCGGCGAGGTCGATAAAGTTGATGCCGGACTCCAGCGCGTGGCGGATCAGCGGCTCGCTTTGTGATTCGTCAAAAATCCACGGCTTCCACTGTTTGCTGCCCATGTTCATGGTGCCGAGGCACAGGCGAGAGACTTTCAGGCCGCTGTGGCCCAGGTTGACGTATTCCATTTCGCCTCCTCAGGCTTTTGGGGTGTAGAAAGGGTTGCCGAGCTGCGGCAGGGCGTCAGCAATCTGGCTGCGCTGCGGCAATTTGCCCATCGCTGCGCGAATGGCCTGGCGGCAGGCGTTGTAGTTATTGTGGTAAACCTCGTCGATGTCGTTACAGCCTGGGTTCACCCAGTTGGCGGTGACGATGCACCATTCGTCTTCTGCTTCCGCTGGCAGCGTGCCGTCCAGCAGCGCTTCGGTTACCGCTTTGGCGATGGCGGCCTGGGACGCGCCCCAGGTGGCATTGCCGTGCAGCTCGCCGCTGATTTCCGCTTTGTTGACGTACAGCGTCATCGGCTTGGCCGGGACGTTAGGCTTAATCACCACCATAAACGGGCAGTGGCCCTGGCTTGGTGAGGCGAGGCTGCTGGAAAACGCCTGGCCGACGACGCCGCTGCGCGGGCCAATCATGATGTTGATGTGCGAGGCGTTAACGCCGTTACCTTCAAACCCTTCTCCGATATACATTTCCACGAGACTTCTCCTGTTAAGCGTGAGCGTTATTTAGCCGGTTCAGCGGCGGCATTGCCGTGGCGCTGGGCCGGGTCGTGAGCGGCATCGACAAGGGTTAGCCCTTTGGTTTCAGGCGCCCAGGCGAGAGAGACAACGGCACCGATGACGAGCACCAGTGCCAGCATGCCGGTGGTGGCCTGCATGCCGTAATTCAGAATGGCCAGCGGCAGCAAGCCGGTGCCGATGGCAGAGCCCAGGCGGCTCATAGAGGTGGCAAAACCCACGCCCATCGAACGCACTTCCGTTGGGAAGCTTTCGGCCGGGAAGACGCCCACCAGATTGCTGACCGCCGACATCACCAGCGTGAAGGCGGCAAAAAACAGAATTAACCAGCCGGACTGGCTCACCGGGATGACGCTGAGCATCACCAGGCAGGCGGCGAGGAACACGAAGGAACCGATCAGGAAACCACGGCGTGAGCACACTACGGTCAGCAGGATCCCGGTCAGCGCGCCGACGATCAGCAGGCCGTTCAGCAGCAGGTCGGTGGTGAAGTTATTGTTCAGCCCCATCACCTGCAAAATCGACGGCAGGAAGGTGTAGATGGCGAAGTAAGGGATAACCAGGCAGACGAAAAACAGGCTGTTAAAGGCGGTGCGGCGACGGTATTTCGGGCCGAACAGCGACATAAAACGTTGCTTTGAGGCGACCGGGGCTTCATCTACCAGCAGCACGTTAGGGCCGAAGTATTTATGGACGATAGCCATCGCCTGTTCTCGTCGTCCTTTACCCATCAGCCAGCGTGGAGATTCCGGCGTGCCGATGCGCATCAGCAGAATAAGCAGGGCAGGCAGCGCCGAAGAGGAAAGCAGCCAGCGCCAGGCATCCGGGCCAAGCGCCGTTAAGAAATGCCCGGCGAAGCCTGCGGCCACGTAGCCGAAGGTCCAGATCACGCTGAATGAGCCGAGCAGCACGCCGCGATGTTTACGCGGGGAGAACTCCGCCAGCATGGTGTGGCCGACGGAGAAATCGCCGCCGAGGCCGATACCGACCATTACCCGCAAGAAGAACAACTGTTCTGGCGTGGTCGCGAAGAACTGCAGCGCCGAGGCGAGCGTGATAACGACGAAGCTGAAGCAGAAGATCTTCTGGCGACCAACGTAATCGGAGATCCAGCCGAGCACCAGGCTGCCGAGAAACAGGCCGATCAGCGCCGAACTGCCGAGCATCCCTTCCCAAAAGGGGGTCAGCCCCATTTGCGGCTTGATCTGGGCCAGCGCGAAGCCGATCACGCCCAGCACGTAGCCGTCGGTGAAGTGCGCGCCGAAGGTGAGGCCGGCGATTTTGATATGGAAACGGTTTAACGGCACGTCATCCATACGGGTGTACTGTTGTGTCAGGTGGGACATAACGCATCCTCCTGTGAGGGGATTTTTGTAGGGTATTTGTATTTTTTATGTTTCAAGTGCGTTAACAATGTGGCAGCAAAGTGCGCCGACAGGCGAGTGCGTTTTAGTCATACCCCCAGGCGAAAAACGCATGTGATCGCCCTCCTGTTTTACAGAAATAGGGGCGGCGGGGGATGGTGTTTCAGGGCAGGTTAATAACATATTATTAACATGACTGGCGCTTGCCCGTGGATAACGACAATAATGAGAAAACTCCCGTCACTCAGTATGTTAAGAGTCTTTGAAGAGACCTGCCGGACGCTTAGCTTTAGCAAGGCGGCCCAGGCGCTGTGCATCACCCAGAGCGCCGCCAGTCGGCAAATCAAACTGCTGGAAGAGTTTCTCGGCAAGCTGCTGTTTGTGCGTACCCACAGCGGGCTGGAGCTGACCCAGGACGCGATGCTGCTGTTGCCCGTGGTGCGCCAGTCGCTGGATATTCTGGAAGAAGGGGTATGCCACGTTCAGCTGCGTAACCCTTTACAGCACCTGCGCCTGCAGGTGGCGCCGACCTTTGCCACGCGCTGGCTGGCACCAAGGCTGGTGGCGCTTCGCCAGCGTAACGGCCAGCTACAAATTGCCCTTATCAGCGAAACCCGGCAGAAATACAGCGATTTTGACTGCGCTATCCGCTTTGGCACACGTAAGGAAAGCGAAGGGCGAGGGCAGTGGCTGTGCCATGAAAAACTGCTGCTGGTTGCCAGCCCGCTGCTGATGATTGACGGCGTTTTCCCGCCACTGGCCTCGCAGCCGCAGCTGCATATTCTTAACGGCGATATCCGGCTGGATAACTGGTCGCGCTGGCTCGCTGCGACGGGAGAAAACGACAGCCTGCTTTCCGGCGGGCTGGAGTTCAGCACCGAAGATCAGGTGATCAACGCCTGCGTGACCGGCGCGGGCTATGCGGTGCTGGATCGGATGATGATCCGCAACGAGCTGCGTGGGGGATTACTGGTGCCGCTGGCCGAGCTGGAGCTTGAAAGCGGCAACGGCTACTGGCTGGAGATCCCGCAGGGGAAGCTTGATCTGCCGCGGGTCGGCTATTTTTGTGACTGGGTTCAGGCGGAGGTCACCCGTTTCTGGGATGAGGAAGATCCGGTAGTGCCGGGTGCGCCTGTCATACCTGACGCGCTGGCCGTCGGGTAAGTAGAAGCCTCCTGATGGAGGCTTTTTTCTTGCCGGGATACGGGTTATAACCGGAGGAAACGACATAAGGGGATGGCGATGAAAACGATTGGGCTGCTGGGCGGCATGAGCTGGGAGTCGACGATTCCCTACTACCGGTTAATCAATGAAGGGATCAAGCAGCGTCTGGGTGGGCTGCATTCGGCCAAAATCGTGCTGCACAGCGTCGATTTTCACGAGATAGAGGCCTGCCAGTCCTCCGGTGAGTGGGACAAGGCCGGTGAGATGCTGGCCGAGGCGGCGCTTGGGCTGCAAAAGGCCGGCGCAGAAGGCATTGTGCTGTGCACCAACACCATGCATAAAGTGGCGGAACACATTGAGTCCCGCTGCGCGCTGCCGTTTCTGCATATCGCCGACGCAACCGGGCGAGTGATTGCGGCGCACGGGGTAAGCCAGGTCGCTCTGCTGGGCACGCGCTATACCATGGAGCAGGATTTTTATCGTGGCCGCCTGCAGGCGCAGTTCGGCATCCACTCTATTATTCCGGACGCATCCCAGCGCCAGCGTATTAATCAGATAATCTTTGATGAGCTTTGCCTCGGGGTGATTAACCCGGACTCGAAGCGCTACTATCAGCAGGTTATTCAGGAGCTGCAGGCGCTCGGCGCAGAAGGGGTTATTTTCGGCTGTACCGAAATTGGCCTGCTGCTCGGCCAGCAGGATTGCCCGCTGCCGGTGTTTGATACCGCCGCGATCCACGCCGCCGATGCAGTTCTCTTTATGTGCGGTGAGGAATAAGCATTTTTCTTTTTCTATCAATAAATTAAATATTACTTCTGCTTTACCCCCACGCCGTGCCGGGTCATGCCCGGCCGCTTATGTGTTATAAATTTGTTATGTAGCGCACATTATTCTAAAAAGCTGCTCCTCTGAAAACCTCACACTACAGGCGATTGCGCCCAGCAATGGCTTTTCATCATGTCTGCAACCGGAGTTATACAATGCCTGTTTCCTTACTGGCGCTGGCGATGAGTGCGTTTGCCATCGGCACGACGGAGTTCGTGATTATGGGGCTGCTGCCCGAAGTGGCGGGGGATCTTCAGGTCTCCATTCCCGTCGCCGGCTGGCTTATCAGCGGCTATGCGCTGGGGGTTGCCATCGGCGCACCAATCATGGCTTTGCTCACCGCTCGCTTGCCGCGCAAGCTGTCGTTAACTTTGCTGATGGTGATTTTCATCGTCGGTAACCTGCTGTGCGCCCTTGCGCTTAGCTACAACTTCCTGATGCTGGCGCGCGTTATTACGGCGCTGTGCCACGGGGCGTTCTTCGGGATTGGTGCCGTCGTGGCGGCAAGCCTCGTACCGGCCGGGCGCAAGGCGTCTGCGGTGGCGCTGATGTTCACCGGCTTAACGCTGGCGAACGTGCTTGGCGTGCCGATTGGCACCTGGTTCGGGCAGCTTTACGGCTGGCGCGCGACCTTCTGGGGCGTGGCCGTTATCGGGGTGATTGCCTTCCTCGCGCTGGTGGTCAGCCTGCCGTCGCAGAAGGATGAAGAAGCTACCGACCTGAAAAGCGAAATCAAGGCGCTGGCGCACGGCAAACTTTGGCTGTCCCTCAGCATGACGGTGTTCTTCTCCGCCGCGATGTTTGCGCTGTTCAGCTATGTGGCGCCGATGCTGCTGCAGGTTACCGGGATCACGCCGAGGGGCGTGAGCTGGACGCTGTTCCTGATTGGCGCGGGGCTGACGGTGGGTAACATCCTGGGCGGGCGGCTGGCGGACTGGCGCGTGTCGTTCAGCCTGATTCTTAGTTTTAGCCTGATTGCCGTCTTCTCGCTGCTGTTCCGCTGGACCAGCCACGGCGCATGGCTCGCGGAAATCACGCTGTTCCTGTGGGCGATGGCGGCGTTCGCCACCGTGCCTGCGCTGCAAATCAACGTGGTGCTGCACGGTAAAGAGGCGCCGAACCTGGTTTCCACGCTCAATATCGCCGCCTTTAACGTGGGCAATGCGCTGGGTGCCTGGGTTGGCGGGACGGTGATTGAACGTGGTTATGGCCTGACGGCGGTACCGGTGGCCGCCGCCGGATTGGCGGTTGTCGGGCTGATTATTTGCCTGATTAACTTCAGCAACGGCTCCGGTCACCAGCAGCCGGTAACAGAGCAATAAGCTAGCGGTTGAGCAGCGCGTTTAGCGGGTCACTGTACAGATGCATACTGCGCTGTAGGTGGTCGCTGAACGCGCTGACCAGCGCAGAAGTCGGGCGGTGTAGAGGCCGAATCAGGCTGACGGTAAAAGGCACCGCCACGCTGAATCTGCGCACCACCACGCCCCGCTCGTGGTAATCCAGCGCGGTTAACGGATTGACGACAGACACGCCAGCACCCGCCTGAACCATCGCGCAGACGGAGGCGGCGCTGTGGGTTTCAACCACCATCCTTCTCTTTACGTCATGTTCCTGAAACAGCGAGTCCAGCAGCTGGCGATAGCTGTCGGTGCGCGACAGGCTGATGTAATTCTCCCCGGCAAAATCCTGCGGCGTTAGCTCCGCTTTCCCGGCCAGCCTGTGCCCGGCGGGCAGCACGCAGACTTCGTTCAGGGTTAACAGCGTCTGGCGTTCTGTTCCGGCGGGCGTGCTGACGTTCTCCGTTAGCCCCAGGTCATGGCGCTGGGCGGAAAGCCACTCTTCCAGCAGCGGCGATTCCTGCGGCACGATGTTCAGGCTGAGATCCGGGTAGCGGGCAAGAAACGGCTGTATCAGGCGCGGTAAAAACGATTGTGAAAAGACCGGCAGGCAGGCAATAGACAGCTCGCCCTGGCGGAATTCACGCAGGCTTTCCGCTGCATTAATAATGCGGTCCAGCCCGTACCAGGATCGCTGAACCTCTTCAAACAGCCGTAGCCCCTGCACCGTGGGGTAAAGCCTGCCACGGCTGCGCTCGAATAGCTGCAGGCCGATGAGCTTTTCAAAGCGCGCCAGCTCCCGGCTGACCGTGGGCTGGGAGGTGCGCAGCAGCCCGGCGGCCTCTGTGAGGTTGCCGGCGGTCATCACGGCGTGAAATATTTCGATGTGGCGCAGGTTGATGGCTGGCATGTTTTTTTGTCCGCTGGCGTTGTTTTACCCTCACCCCGGCCCTCTCCCTGGAAGGGCGAGGGGGAAAACCTGGTCTGCATGAGGGGGAGGGGGATGAATTGTCCCCTCTCCCCTCTGGGGAGAGGGTTAGGGTGAGGGGATAATTTCTAAACCATATCATATTTGAATAGACTTGCTCGAAAACGATATTTTTTATCACTCACGCTCTGTGGCGTAATAGAGGGAAATGACAGTTACCCGGAGTTCACCATGCCTCGCTCGCTGCACGACACCACCACCGCGCTGAATGCGCAAAACCTGCTGACCCTGCCCGCCGAATTCGGCTGCCCGGTATGGGTTTATGACGCTGAAATTATTCGCCAGCAGATTGCTCAGCTGCGCCAGTTTGATGTGATTCGTTTCGCCCAGAAGGCGTGTTCGAATATTCACATCCTAAAGCTGATGCGTGAGCAGGGCGTGAAGGTGGATTCGGTGTCGCAGGGGGAAATCGAGCGTGCGCTGGCGGCGGGCTATAAGCCGCTGGAAAATCCGGACGATATCGTTTTTACCGCCGACGTGATTGATAACGCCACGCTGGCGCTGGTGGCAGAGCAGAAAATCCCGGTCAATATCGGGTCCGTGGATATGCTGCACCAGCTCGGTGAAGTGTCGCCGGGCCACCGAGTCTGGCTGCGCATTAACCCGGGCTTCGGCCACGGTCACAGCCAAAAAACCAACACCGGCGGCGAAAACAGCAAGCACGGTATCTGGCTGAGCGATATGCCCAAAGCGCTGGAAGCAATGCAGCGCTACGGCATCCACCTGGTCGGTATTCATATGCATATTGGCTCAGGCGTGGACTATGGCCACCTCGAGCAGGTGTGCGGCGCGATGGTGCAGCAGGTGATCGACTTCGGGCAGGATCTTGAGGCGATTTCAGCGGGCGGCGGGCTGTCTATTCCTTACCGTGAAGGCGAGGAAACGATCGACACCGATCATTACTACGGCCTGTGGAATGCCGCGCGCGAGAAAATTGCTGCTCATCTGGGGCACCCGGTGAAGCTGGAGATCGAACCCGGGCGTTTCCTGGTGGCTGAAGCCGGGGTGCTGGTTTCGCAGGTGCGCGCGGTGAAAGATATGGGATCCCGTCACTTTGTGCTGATCGACGCCGGTTTTAACGATCTTATGCGTCCTTCTATGTACGGCAGCTACCACCATATTTCCGCCCTGGCGGGAGATGGTCGCGATCTTGCCTCACTGCAACCGAGAGAAACCGTGGTGGCAGGGCCGCTGTGTGAGTCCGGGGATGTGTTTACCCAGCAGGAAGGCGGCAAGGTTGAAACGCGCCTGCTGCCGCCGGTAAAACCGGGTGACTACCTGGTGCTACACGACACCGGCGCGTACGGGGCTTCTATGTCGTCCAACTACAATAGTCGCCCGCTGCTGCCGGAAGTGCTGTTTGATAACGGCAGCGCGCGCCTGATTCGCCGCCGCCAGACTATTCAGGAGCTGCTGGCGCTCGAGCTACTTTGAGATCTTTCTTCCGGCCTCGAACCAGGGGCCGGGTGCAACGGAATCTCTCAGCACCAGGGTACCTACAAACGGCGGGATTGGCTCTAACGGCTCGCCGCTTGAGAGCTTAATGGCCCGATCGATGGCGGTAATAATCATGTTGTCGATGGGCAGATAGACGGATGACAGCGCCGGCTCCAGCCATTGCGCGCTTGGCGCGTCATCAAAACCAAACAGCGAGATATCCTGCGGAATGCGAATCCCGGCCTGGTGCAGCGCTTTGGATGCGCCCAGCGCCATATCGTCGTTGCAGGAGAACAGGGCGCTGAAGGTTACGCCGCTGGCCAGCAATTCCTGGCACAAATGGTGCCCTTCTGTCATGGTCGAATCCCCGTATTTCACCCGGTTTTCATCCCACGCAATCCCATGTTTTTGCAGCGCTTTGCGGTAGCCCATCAGGCGCGCTTTGCCGGTTGGCGTGGAGATAGGCACGGTTATGCAGGCTATCTCTCTGTGCCCCTGCTGAATCAGATATTCGGTGGCCTGAAAGGCGGCATCCTGCTGTTCGAAGAAGACGCAGCGTTCACGTGCCAGGGTGACATCGCGGTTGATCACCACCAGCGGTACCTGGATGGCGTTCATCAGCGACATTAGCGCCCGCTCGCTCATAAAACGGGTGTAGAGAACGATAGCGTCACAGTGCCTGTCCGCCAGCATTTGCACGGCGTCCAGCTCTTTTTCAGGCGTGTCGTGCCCGTCGGTGACGATCAGCTGTTTGCCGTAGAATTCCGTGCGGCGTGAAGCCTGCTGCAGAAGGCGGCCAAAGTAAAAACCATCAAAAGTGGAGACAACCAGCCCGATGCTGTTACTGCTGCGGTTGGCGAGCGAACGTGCCAGAAAATTAGGCTTATAGCCCAGCTCTTCCATGGCCTTAAACACCTGTTCGCGGGTGCTTGCTTTAACCTGTCCGGTGCCGTTTAACACGCGAGATACCGTCGCTTTGGAAACCCCTGCGCGTAACGAGACATCTAACATTGTTACCATTGTTTCCTTCCCGATCTGGACGCTGTCGCGATTTTACAGCAGTTTATCACAGGAGTTTGGCGCGCAAGCGGCGTTGCCGTTTGGCCGTGCAAATTGTCGTACCAGATCACGCTTTAGCTATTTTCGTTCGGGGACACGACCGAGTGACGACGCACCAGCGTCGGGCTGAACATGTGGGTAATTTCCGGTAGCGGCTGGTTTTCGGCCAGCGCCAGTGCGAGTTCCGCCGCCTGAGTTGCCATGGTTACAATCGGGTAGCGAACCGTGGTCAGCTTCGGGCGCACGTAGCGTGAAATCAGCACGTCATCAAAGCCAATCAGCGAAATCTCGCCTGGAACATCAATCCCGTTGTCGTTCAGCACGCCCATTGCCCCTGCGGCCATTGAGTCGTTGTAGCAGGCCACGGCGGTGAAGTTTTTGCCACGCCCCAGCAGCTCCGTCAGGGCCTGTTCGCCGCCGCTTTCATCGGGTTCGCCAAAGGTCACCAGGCGTTCGTTAATCGGAATATTGTGTTCACGTAGCGCGTCGTAGTAGCCCTGCAGGCGATCTTCTGCGTCGGAAATCTGGTGGTTTGAGCAGATATAGCCGATGCGGGTGTGGCCCTGCTGAATTAAATGACGGGTGGCAAGCCAGGCACCGTAGCGGTCATCCAGCGCAACGCAGCGCTGTTCGAACCCTGGCACGATGCGGTTGATCAGTACCATGCCGGGGATCTGCTTCATCAGGGAGATAAGCTCTTCGTCCGGGAGCTTTTTGGCGTGAACGACCAGCGCCGCGCTGCGGTGACGAATAAGCTGCTCGATGGCCTGGCGCTCTTTTTGTTCGCTGTGGTAGCCGTTGCCGATCAGCAGGAAGTTGCCGGTGCGGTAGGCGACCTGTTCAACGGCTTTCACCATGGCACCAAAAAAGGGATCGGAAACGTCGCCGACGATCAACCCAATGGTTTCAGTGGCCTGCTGAGCCAGCGCCCGGGCGTTAGCATTAGGATGATAGTTTAGCGCTTCCATGGCGCTGTTCACCGCCTGCTTTGAGGCTTCGCTGGCTTTTGGAGAGTGGTTAATAACGCGTGATACCGTGGCGACAGAGACACCAGCTAGCCGAGCTACATCCTTAATTGTCGCCATCAAATACCTTCCTGTTAGGGGTAATCGTTTACACAGCGTTTAGTGTTACGGAAAACCCTTGTGACTGCAAGGCAACAACTGACGAATGCCTCGCAAACTGGAACAAAATCAAGGCGAAAGCGTGTAACGGTTACACCTGTCTCAACGAGCTGCCTCTTTTTAGTGCATCTTGCGGATTTTTAAACGTTTCTGCCCAAATTTTTGCTTACATTTTGCAGTCGGCTGTTGCGATTTCAGCGTAGCTAAAATGAAGGCGTCGCTGCTACATTTGTTGTCCCAGAGGTATTGATAGGTGAAGTCAGCGACTAATTGCTGATCCTATGAATTACACCAACCTGCGCGGATGCGCAGGTTTTTTTTTGCCTGAATCCCGCCGCCTGTAACAAGAATCGAGAATTTAAACACCTGGTTGCACTTGGGCTCATTCCCTTGCTTTTTGCCGCTGGTTTCACCGCCAGTGGCGCGAGACAATTCAGATCCCAGAGGTATTGATTGGTGAGAATTCCTGGTACTCTGCTGAGTACAATTCTTTTGCACCAACCTGCGCAGATGCGCAGGTTTTTTTTTGCCATTTTTTGAGCCCCCTCCCGCACTTAACGCATCTGGTGTACTCTTCGACTCTACACTTAACGCTTGCCGACAGACGACAAAGAGAGTCGCTATGCTTTTTGCTTTTTTCCGCGCGCTATTCCGCATTCTGTTCCGGGTAACCCTTTCCGGCGATCCGCAGGTTCTTCATTTACAGCGGGTGCTTATTGTTCCAAACCACGTGTCGTTTCTGGATGGGATCCTCGTCGCGCTGTTTCTGCCGGTGCGCCCGGTGTTTGCGGTCTACTCTTCGATCAGCGAGCAGTGGTTTATGCGCTGGCTCAAGCCGCTGATTGACTTTGTGCCCCTTGACCCGACCAAGCCGATGTCGATTAAGCACCTTGTTCGCCTGGTGGAGCAGGGCCGTCCGGTAGTGATTTTCCCGGAAGGACGTATCAGCCTGACCGGCTCGTTGATGAAAATCTACGACGGAGCCGGGTTTGTGGCGGCAAAAGCCCAGGCAACGGTTGTCCCTTTACGTATCGACGGCGCGGAGCTGACCTTCTTTAGTCGCCTGAAAGGGTTGGTAAAACGTCGGGCTTTCCCACGTATTAGCCTGCATTTGTTGCCGCCAACCGCCATTGCAATGCCGGAAGCGCCACGGGCAAGGGATCGCCGCAAAATGGCCGGCGAGATGCTGCATCAGATAATGATGGAAGCGCGAATGGCGGTACGTCCGCGCGAGACGCTTTTTGAGGCTCTGCTGGCGGCAAAAGATCGCTATGGTTCACGCAAAAACTGCATTGAAGACATTAACTTTAAGCCAGATACCTACCGTTCACTGCTGACTAAAACTCTGTTTGTGGGCCGAATCCTCGATAAATACAGCGAGCAGGGCGAAACTATTGGTTTAATGCTGCCGAATGCGGCTATCAGCGCGGCGGTAATTTTTGGCGCTTCTTCACGCGGCCGTATTCCGGCGATGATGAACTACACGGCCGGCGTAAAAGGGCTGACCAGCGCGATTACCGCAGCGCAAATCAAAACTGTCTTCACCTCTCGCCAGTTCCTGGAGAAGGGCAAACTTTGGCACCTGCCGGAACAGCTGACGCAGGTGCGCTGGGTGTATCTGGAAGATCTGAAATCTACGGTCACCACGAAGGACAAAGTTTGGATCTTTGCCCATCTGCTTGCGCCGCGCCTGGCGCAGGTGAAACAGCAGCCGGAAGACGCGGCGATGGTGCTGTTTACCTCCGGCTCGGAGGGCAACCCGAAAGGCGTGGTGCACAGCCATAAGAGCCTGCTGGCCAACGTCGAGCAGATTCGCACCATCGCTGACTTTACCGCTGACGATCGCTTTATGTCCGCGCTGCCGCTGTTCCACTCTTTTGGGCTAACGGTGGGGTTGTTCACGCCGTTGCTGACCGGCGCGGAAGTGTTCCTCTATCCAAGCCCGCTGCACTATCGCGTGGTGCCTGAACTTATCTATGACCGTAACTGTACGGTCGTGTTTGGCACCTCGACGTTCCTCGGTAACTATGCGCGCTTTGCCAATCCTTATGATTTCTTCCGCCTGCGCTATGTGGTCGCCGGGGCAGAAAAACTGCAGGAAAGCACCAAACAGCTGTGGCAGGACAAGTTTGGCCTGCGCGTTCTGGAAGGCTACGGCGTGACCGAATGCGCGCCGGTGGTTTCTATTAACGTGCCGATGGCGGCGAAGCCGGGGACGGTGGGGCGTATTCTCCCGGCGATGGACGCTCGCCTGCTGGCGGTGCCCGGCATTGAGCAGGGCGGAAGGCTGCAGCTCAAGGGGCCAAACATCATGAACGGCTATCTGCGCGTTGAAAATCCAGGCGTGCTGGAGCGGCCAGAAGCCGAGAACAGTCTCGGCGAAATGGAGCCAGGCTGGTACGACACCGGCGATATCGTGACCTTTGATGAGCAGGGCTACTGCGTGATTCAGGGGCGTGCGAAACGCTTTGCCAAAATCGCCGGGGAGATGGTATCACTTGAGATGGTTGAGCAGATGGCGATCGGTATTTCGCCTGACAAACTGCATGCCACGGTGGTTAAGCACGATACGGCCAAAGGCGAAGCGTTGGTGATGTTTACCACCGACAGCGAGCTTAACCGCGAAAAACTTCTGCGCTATGCGCGTGAGCACGGCGTGCCCGAGCTGGCGGTGCCGCGCGATATTCGCTTCCTCAAACAGCTGCCGGTGCTGGGCAGCGGAAAACCAGATTTTGTCACCCTGAAAGCACAGGTTGATGAAGCGGAGAAGGCCCATGGCTGAACAGGCTGGCAATAGCGGTTCTTTGTGGTCCCGGGGCATGATGGCGGTGACCGCGGCGCAGTTTTTATCGGCCTTTGGCGACAATGCGCTGCTGTTTGCGACGCTCGCAGTGCTCAAGCAGCAGTTCTACCCGGACTGGAGCCAGCCGGTGCTCCAGATGGTGTTTGTGGGCGCCTACATCCTGTTTGCACCTTTTGTGGGGCAGGTGGCCGACAGCTTTGCCAAAGGGCGAGTGATGCTGCTGGCCAACAGCATGAAGCTTGTCGGCGCGGCGGTGATTGCGGTGGGGCTGAATCCTTTTGTCGGCTACACGCTCGTAGGCATTGGCGCGGCGGCCTATTCCCCGGCTAAATACGGCATTCTCGGCGAGTTAACGACCGGGGACAGGCTGGTGAAAGCCAACGGCCTGATGGAGTCCTCTACCATTGCCGCTATCCTGCTTGGGTCGGTGGCCGGTGGGGTGCTGGCGGACTGGAACCTGACGGCGGCGCTGGTGGTCTGTGCGCTGGTTTACGGCGGGGCGGTGATAGCCAACGTCTTTATCCCTAAACTTGCCGCGGCGCGTCCCGGTCAGTCCTGGCGCTTTAAGCCGATGACCCACAGCTTCTTTTTCGCCTGCCGCAGCCTGTGGCGCAGCGGGGAAACGCGATTCTCGCTGGTGGGTACCAGCCTGTTCTGGGGGGCGGGCGTGACGCTGCGCTTCCTGCTGGTGCTGTGGGTGCCGGTTGCATTGGG
This sequence comes from Cedecea selenatireducens, assembly GCF_042138895.1. NCBI lineage: Bacteria > Pseudomonadati > Pseudomonadota > Gammaproteobacteria > Enterobacterales > Enterobacteriaceae > Cedecea > Cedecea selenatireducens. The sequence goes on from NZ_JBHIKW010000007.1 coordinate 23,454, forward strand.
GATCACGGATAACGCCACGCCTACCTACCTGAATGCGATGGTTGCGGTCGGGATTGTGGTGGGGGCCGGGGCCGCAGCGAAGCTGGTGACGCTCGAAACCGTTGCCCGCTGCATGCCTGCCGGAATATTGATAGGCGTCGGAGTGCTTATTTTTGCTCTCCAGCACGCTCTGCTTCCATCCTATGCCTTACTGGTGCTGATAGGCCTGCTGGGTGGTTTCTTTGTGGTGCCGCTTAACGCGCTGCTCCAGGAACGCGGCAAGCACACCGTTGGCGCGGGCAACGCGATCGCCGTGCAGAATCTGGGCGAAAATACCGCCATGCTTTTGATGCTCGGTCTGTTCTCGCTGGCGGTGAAAACCGGGGCGTCGATTGTTGGGATTGGGATCTGGTTTGGTGCGGTGTTTGCGCTGGCGATTAGCGCGCTTTGGCTGTGGCAAATCAAGCAGAAATAGCAGTAAGGCCCTCTTTTGGAGGGCCGAACTTTCTTACGGAGCCGGATAAGTATAAATCCGATGCGCCGCTTCAATCTCCTCAATCACCTCTTCACCTAGCGTCAGATTCAGGCTTTCAAGGTTGGTCTTAAGCTGTTCCATCGTGGTGGCGCCGAGCAGCGTGCTGGCGACAAACGGCTGACGGCGAACGAAGGCCAGCGCCATCTGCGCCGGATCCAGATTATGGCGTTTCGCTATCTCGACGTAGGCCGCAACGGCTTTCTGTGACTGTTCGCTGCTGTAGCGAGTAAAACGGCTAAAGAGCGTGTTGCGGGCGCCAGCCGGTTTTGCCCCGTTCAGGTATTTGCCCGACAGTACGCCAAAGGCGAGGCAAGAATACGCGAGCAGCTCCACGCCCTCGTGCTGGCTTATTTCAGACAGGCCAACCTCAAAGCTACGGTTTAACAGGCTGTACGGGTTTTGAATCGTGACGATGCGCGGCAGATCGTGTCTCTCAGCAAGCTGCAGGTAGCGCATCACGCCCCAGGCCGTTTCGTTCGAGACGCCGATATAGCGAATCTTCCCGGCACGCTGGCACTCCGTAAGCGCTTCGAGCGTTTCCAGCAGCGTTACCGGCAGCGACGTTGTGTCGTTCCAGGTGTAGCCGAGCTTGCCGAACATGTTGGTCTGGCGCTGCGGCCAGTGAACCTGGTAAAGATCCAGATAATCGGTTTGCAGGCGCTTGAGGCTGGCGTCCAGCGCTTCACGAATGTTTTTGCGGTCGAGGATCTGGTTAGGGCGGATGCCCGCGTCGTTATTACGGGCCGGGCCGCTAACTTTAGAGGCGATAACCAGCTTTTCGCGGTTGCCGCGCGCTTTCAGCCAGCTTCCTACATAGCTTTCCGTTAAGCCCTGAGTTTCCGGGCGCGGGGGCACCGGGTACATTTCCGCGACATCAATCAGATTCACGCCCTGACTGACGGCATAGTCGAGCTGCTGGTGGGCATCGGCCTCGCTGTTTTGTTCACCAAAGGTCATGGTTCCCAGCCCCAGCGTGCTGACTTCAAGTGAACTGTGGGGGATACGGTGATAGTGCATAGCCGGCTTCCTGTTGTTCTTTTGATACGTCAGGCATCGTTACCCGACAAAAGGTCTATAAACATGGCAGAGGCCGAGGCAAAGCGAAAGAGGGGAGGCAAGAAAAGTCACCAGGCCAGCCGGTGGGCTGACCCTGAGATTAGCGCTCGATAATCTGGGAAACGTCGTTGCGGTTGATCTGCATTTCGTTACCCTGCTGGTCGCGATAACTGACCAGACCGGTGTCTTCATCAACCTTAGGTTTACCTTCGGTCAAAATCATTCGTCCATCTTTGGTTGCCATCACATAGTCACTGCTGCAGCCTGAAACGGCAAAGGCAAGACCAATGGCGGAGATTGCTACTGCCCATTTAGTCATCGTTGTGTTCCTCGTCAGGAAGGGATCCCGTTAATAAGTCTAGTAATAACCTGATGAACAGGGGAAGGAAAGCAGCAAATTCTTATTAGGGCGAGGGAAATGTAACATTCTCCGGCGTGTACTGACATAAACCTGGATTGCCTTTCCCTACCGCAGCGCTTAGAGCGTGAAGTGCCGTGCGAGCAGCGCAGCCGTAAAGTTCTTCTTCAAATAAAAGCCGCGTGGCAGCGTGAGAATAGGCGCACCATCGGCGCCGATGGCCTCGGTTAATGCCCGGCTGTTGGCGGCTTTGGGCCTCAGCTGCAGCACTTCGCCGTGGCGGGCGGTAATACGCTCGACCTGGCCCAGCACAATCAAGTCCATCAGCTCTTCCCAGTCCAGACGCAGCTGCCGCTCTTCTTCTTCTGAGGGACTCCAGAGCAGAGGAGAGCCAACGTGCCGCTCGGCGAGTGGAATTTGCCTTTCACCTTCCACCGGGATCCACAGCACGCGCTTGAGCTTGTGCCGCACGTGGCTGGTTTCCCAGACAACGCCGCTATTACCGGTTAGTGGCGCGACGCACACAAAAGTGGTTTCCAGCGGGCGGCCAAGGCTATCCACCGGGATCGTTTTAAGCTCGATGCCGAGATTAGCAAAGTCCTGCTCGGGCTTGCTGCCCGCGCTGGCGCCCAGCCACAGCTCCAGCAAAACGCCAATCCAGCCTTTGTCTCTTTTCAGGTCTTTCGGCGTCTGTAGCCCGGCGCAGGCCGACAGTTCTCCCAGGGTATAACCGGCTACCTGCTGGGCCTGCTGGAGCAGTTCGGCTTCACTCTTTGGGGGCGTAATTAGGGGACGTATCGGTTGCATAGCTCGTTGATGTTTTTTGGTTAAAAAATGAACGCACTTTGTTCACAGCGAAAGTTTAGTTTAGTCGTCTGAGGATAAGATTAACAATATTCTGATTTATAATGATTTTTTTAAGTCAGCCGTTTCGCTGTGGCGGCATGAAAAAAGCTTTTCCAAATCTGGTCACTGGCAATGAACAGGATCTTACACCATGTTATCCACAGAAAAATGGGATAACTGGGAAAAAGCTCGACTACTGGTTCCATTTACAGCCTTGACGGGGCGGTAAAAACCAATTTTTCACCGATTTGTGCCTAACTTGTTTGCACAATCTGTGGATAAAAACGACATTGTTCGATCTTTCATCAGCCGACGATCTTCGTATGTGACGATCGTCACATTATGAAAGCGATGTGTCATTTTTATAGTATTATGGTTATGATATATAAAGACTTTAATATGTGTTCGGATTGCTCCTGATTTTACTTGTCCCGAGTTGTCCCGATGTAATTCGTTAGTTCTTCACAGTTATATCCACAGAAAAAGTGAATAAAACGGCTGGTTTTGGCCGCCCCTGTTTATAACCCGGCTATCTTTTGTGAGTTATTCAAATGTTATTCCATGCAAACGCCGCCGAGAGAGTGGTTTACCGCCTGACACTTGTATGAAACAATCGATGCAATCTAAGTTTGTTTTGAGGTAGTCCGGTGATCGATGATGATGGCTACCGCCCCAACGTTGGGATCGTAATATGTAATCGGCAGGGACAGGTGATGTGGGCGCGGCGTTTTGGCCAACATTCCTGGCAATTTCCTCAGGGGGGCATTAATCCTGGCGAGTCCGCTGAACAGGCAATGTACCGGGAGCTTTTCGAAGAAGTCGGTTTGCAGAGAAAAGACGTTCGCATTCTTGCCTCGACCCGAAACTGGTTGCGTTACAAATTACCTAAACGTTTGGTGCGTTGGGACACAAAGCCGGTTTGTATCGGCCAAAAACAAAAATGGTTTCTTTTGCAGCTGCTGAGCAGCGACGGTGAGATCAATATGCAAACCAGCAGCACGCCGGAATTTGATGGCTGGCGCTGGGTCAGTTATTGGTATCCGGTTCGTCAGGTTGTTTCATTTAAGCGCGATGTTTACCGCCGCGTAATGAAAGAGTTTGCCAGCGTGGTTATGCCACTGCAGGAAGTTACGCCACCACGCAATAACTCGCCGGCCTGGCGACGTAAAAGAGGTTAAGTCACGCGAAAAATGCTCACCCGTCTGCGAGAAATAGTCGAAAAGGTCGCTAGTGCCCCGCGCCTCAATGAGGCGTTGGACATCCTGGTGACTGATATCTGCCTTGCGATGGATACCGAGGTTTGCTCGGTTTATCTCGCCGATCATGAGCGCCGCTGTTTTTACCTTATGGCGACCCGTGGGTTAAAAAAACCGCGTGGTCGCACCGTTACGCTTGCCTTTGATGAAGGTATTGTTGGCCTGGTTGGGCGGCTCGCGGAGCCGATTAACCTGGCCGATGCGCAAAAACACCCCAGCTTTAAATATGTACCCGCCGTAAAAGAGGAGCGTTTTCGTGCGTTCCTTGGGGTGCCTATTATCCAGCGCCGTCAGCTTCTGGGGGTGCTTGTTGTCCAGCAGCGTGAACACCGGCAGTACGATGAGAGCGAAGAGTCTTTCCTCGTTACGCTGGCCACGCAGATGGCCGGGATTTTGTCCCAGTCTCAGTTAGCGGCGCTGTTTGGGCAGTACCGCCAGACCCGCATCCGCGCGCTTCCGGCATCGCCTGGCGTTGCCATTGCAGAAGGCTGGATGGACACCACCGTCCCGCTGATGGAGCAGGTCTTTGAGGCATCAACCCTGGATACCGCACTTGAGCGTGAGCGTCTTACCGCCGCGCTGGAAGAGGCTTCCGGGGAGTTTCGCCGCTACAGCAAGCGTTTTGCCGCCGGGGCTCAGAAAGAGACCGCGGCTATCTTCGATCTTTACTCTCACCTGTTAACCGATGCGCGCCTTCGCCGTGAACTTTTTGCCGAGGTGGACAAAGGCTCGGTGGCCGAATGGGCGGTAAAAACGGTTGTTGAGAAGTTTGCTGAACAGTTTGCCAGCCTCTCTGACAGCTACCTGAAAGAGCGGGCGGGAGACCTCAAAACCCTGGGGCAGCGCCTGCTGTTCCACCTCGACGACACTATTCAGAGCCCGAATACCTGGCCGGAGCGCTTTGTTCTGGTTGCGGATGAGCTTTCGGCCACCACCCTTGCCGAGCTGCCGCAGAAGCGCCTTGCGGGCGTAGTCGTGCGCGACGGTGCGGCAAACTCTCATGCTGCCATCATGGTGCGTGCGCTCGGTATTCCGACCGTTATGGGGGCGGATATTCAGCCTTCGGTACTGCATCGCCGCATGCTGGTGGTGGACGGCTATCGCGGCGAATTGCTGGTGGATCCTGAGCAGGTACTGCTGCAGGAATACCAGCGCCTGGTGAGCGAAGAAAACGAACTCAGCCGCCTGGCGGAAGACGACGTAGAGCAGCCTGCTGCGCTAAAAAGCGGTGAGCGTGTGCAGGTGATGCTTAATGCGGGCCTTAGCCCCGAGCATGAAGAACAGCTTGGCAGCCGTATCGACGGCATCGGGCTGTACCGCACCGAAATCCCGTTTATGCTGCAAAGCGGTTTCCCTTCAGAAGAAGAGCAGGTCGCGCAGTATCAGGGCATGCTGCAGATGTTTAACGACAAGCCGGTGACGCTGCGTACGCTCGACGTTGGGGCCGACAAACAGCTCCCATACATGCCCATCAGCGAAGAAAATCCTTGCCTTGGCTGGCGAGGGATCCGCATCACGCTCGATCAGCCAGAGATCTTCCTGATCCAGGTTCGTGCGATGCTGCGGGCGAACGCGGCGACGGGGAATCTCAGCATTCTGCTGCCGATGATCACCAGCATTGATGAGATTGACGATGCCCGCAGGCTGATCGATCGCGCAGGCCGGGAAGTTGAAGAAGAATTAGGTTATCAACTGCCCGAGCTAAGGCTTGGGGTGATGGTTGAAGTTCCTTCGATGGTGTTCATGCTGGGTCACCTGGCCGGGCGCGTTGATTTTATTTCCGTGGGGACGAACGATCTTACCCAGTATCTGCTGGCGGTCGATCGTAATAACACGCGGGTGGCTAGCCTTTACGATAGCCTGCACCCGGCAATGCTGCGCACGCTAAACCTGATTGCCCGCGAAGCGGAACGCTATAACATCGACCTGTGCCTGTGCGGTGAGATGGCCGGCGACCCGATGTGCGTCGCGATTCTGGTAGGGATGGGCTACCGCCATCTTTCGATGAACGGCCGCTCTGTCGCACGTATTAAATACCTGCTGCGCCATATCCATCTGGAAGAAGCCGAAGTACTTGCTCAGCGCAGCCTTGAGGCACAAATGGCGACGGAAGTACGCCACCAGGTCGCGGCGTTTATGGAGCGGCGTGGCATGGGCGGCCTGATCCGCGGCGGGCGCTAATTTATTCAATATGTCCCGGCATCACCGGGACATTACCCTTACCTGACAACAAGGGATAAAACGTGGTTTTTCCCTTGTTGTGGTTTATCAGCCGAAAACCCTGAAAGGGTTTTCCCTGTTTGTTTTCTTTGATGCCTTGTGTAGTTTTAATTTCCCACGCACGTCGTGCATTGTCTTAGGTGTCCCGGCATCACCGGGACATTACACATCTTTTACAACTTCCATAATCAATCACTCAGGCCGTTTGTGCTATGATCCGCTGCTTTCGGAGCGCATCGATAGCGGTGCGTACTTGCAACCCGCCTTTAATTTTTTGGCGGGGTAACAATAGCTTGTGGTGACAGATGAATAGTGGCTATCTGCGTTTCCCTGAATTTGACCCGGTGCTTTTCTCCATCGGGCCGGTTTCCCTGCACTGGTACGGACTCATGTACCTCGTTGGGTTCGTGTTTGCCATGTGGCTTGCCGGACGCCGCGCCAGCCGTCCGGGCAGCGGTTGGACGAAAAATGAAGTAGAAAATCTGCTGTATGCAGGGTTCCTTGGCGTCTTCCTGGGCGGCCGTCTGGGCTATGTTTTCTTCTACAACCTGCCGGTCTTCCTTGCCGATCCCCTGTACCTGTTTAAAGTCTGGGACGGCGGTATGTCCTTCCACGGCGGGCTTATCGGTGTTATCTGCGTAATGATTTGGTTCGCACGCCGCACCAAACGTACCTTCTTCCAGGTTTCCGACTTTATTGCTCCGCTTATCCCGTTTGGTCTTGGCGCGGGTCGCCTCGGCAACTTTATCAACGGTGAGCTGTGGGGCCGCGTCGACCCTAACTTCCGCTTCGCCATGCTGTTCCCTGGCTCGCGCAGTGAAGACGTTGGCCTGCTGGCAACGCACCCGGAATGGCAATCGCTGTTCAATACTTACGGCGTGCTGCCGCGCCATCCGTCGCAGCTTTATGAGCTGGCGCTGGAAGGGGTTGTGCTGTTCATCATTCTGAACCTGTTTATTCGTAAGCCTCGCCCGATGGGGTCGGTATCTGGCCTGTTCCTGATCGGCTATGGCGCGTTCCGCATCATCGTGGAATTCTTCCGCCAGCCGGACGCGCAGTTCACCGGCACCTGGGTGCAGTACATCAGCATGGGGCAGATCCTGTCGATTCCGATGATTGTTGCCGGTATCGCCATGATGGTCTGGGCTTACCGCCGTCCACAGCAGCAACTTTCGTGAGGTGACATGAAACAGTATCTTGATTTGATGAAAAAAGTGCTCGAAGAGGGCACGCCGAAAGCGGACCGTACCGGTACCGGCACGTTGTCTATTTTTGGGCATCAAATGCGCTTTAACCTGCAGGAAGGTTTCCCGCTGGTTACCACCAAAAAATGTCACCTGCGTTCGATTATTCATGAGCTGCTGTGGTTCCTCAACGGGGATACCAATATCGCCTACCTGAAAGAAAATAAGGTGACGATTTGGGACGAATGGGCGGATGAAAACGGCGATCTCGGCCCGGTTTACGGCAAGCAGTGGCGCTCCTGGGCAACGCCTGACGGGCGCTATATTGACCAGCTAACCACCGTGCTGAACCAGCTGAAAAACGATCCGGATTCCCGTCGCATCATCGTTTCTGCATGGAACGTGGGCGAGCTGGATAAAATGGCGCTGGCGCCTTGCCACGCTTTCTTCCAGTTCTACGTGGCCGACGGCAAGCTCTCCTGCCAGCTTTATCAGCGCTCATGCGATATCTTCCTTGGGCTGCCGTTCAACATCGCCAGCTATGCGCTGCTGGTGCATATGATGGCGCAGCAGTGCGACCTGGAAGTCGGTGACTTCGTCTGGACCGGGGGCGACACGCACCTGTACAGCAACCATCTGGAACAGACTCGCCTGCAGCTGACTCGTGAGCCGCGCGCGCTGCCTAAGCTGGTTATCAAACGTAAGCCCGAGTCGCTGTTTGACTACCGCTTCGAAGACTTCGAGATTGAAGGCTACGATCCGCATCCGGCTATCAAAGCGCCTGTTGCCATATAGTTCACAGCCAGCGTGACAGAACCGGTGCCTGAGTGCGCCGGTTTTTTTTGCCCAGATTTCTTTTCTTCGGCACGGCTTCCGGCCGCAGTGAAAATTCCTGCAACCCTCCAGTTATCTTCCGGCATTTGCCGCATCCTCGCGTATGCCTGCTGGCTCATCTAAACGCGGCTGGTCACACTGTCGGCCATGAACATTAATCAACGTGGTTTTAGCGTTATTGAGCTAATGGTGGTGATAGCCATCGTTGCCGCACTCAGCGCCGGAGGCCTTCATGGCTGGCACCAGTGGCAGCAGAAAGTGCAGCTTTGGCAGACAGCCCAGCGGCTGAGCCACTTTCTCTCAGGCCTGAGAAATGACGCAAACTGGAACAATCAGACTCATCTTTTAGCGCTGCACCAGAGCGGGAAAAGCTGGTGTCTGGCAAGCCGCGGCGTATCTGAAAACTGTTTGTCTAACTCACGACTGGCTTTTATGCCTGAATTTGACGACATCATCGTGGAGGATATGACGGCTGGTTTAGGTTTTTACGGTGTACGCAGCACCGCCTGGCCCGGCCATATTGTTCTGAAAAGCCAGGCCGGGCGGTGGAGGGTGACGGTATCAGTCTGGGGGCGCACGCGGCTGTGTGAACTGTCCGGAGGTAAGCCATGCTGAGTGCTCAGAAAGGATTTACGCTACTGGAAATGCTTATTGCGATGGCCCTGAGCAGCGTGCTGTTGCTGGGAACTTCGCGCCTGTTTCCGGCTTTACAACTGGAGGTTTTACGGCAGTACGGCTATGTCGCTCAGCAGGAGGCGCTGTGGCAGATGGCGTTTGCGATTGGCAAGAATTTGCAGCGGGCTGGCTATTGCCGAGGCCAGTGCCAGGGCGAAGGTGTGAAGTTAACGAATCAGGGTGGCTGCGTGGTGGTGCAGTGGGATGCTAACCATAATGGTCGATGGGACACCGCGAAGGATAGTCAAAGTGAACAGAAGGGCTATCGCCTACGTAACGGCAACCTGGAAACGCAAAAAGGCGTAGAGCATTGTGAGGGGAGCGGCTGGGAAAGAATGTCTGACCCGGCGCAGTCGACCGTGCAGCACTTCTCCGTTACTCGTCAAAATCGCAAAACGGGCAGACCTTTATTTCTCATCAAGCTTGCATCGAGTTTAAAACAGGGCGGGCGTGCTGCCGAAGTGAACTACGTGGTGAGCGGGGAAAATTTATGAGCGGCAAACGTGAGAAAGGCGGTGCGTCCTTGCTGATGGTATTGATGCTGCTAGCCGTGGGCTCTTTGATCCTGAGTGGGCTATCTCAGCAACTGAGTGCCCAGCGCTTTGAGGTTGCCGCTGAAATTCAGTTTATCAAAAACCATACTGCCGCGAGGTCCGCTCTGGCGTGGGGGGAAAAGCAAAGCTGGCGGCCACAGAGAACGTGGCAGTGCCGGCTTGAGGCTCGTAATAACTGGCAGGCGTGCCTTCATCAAACCGACAAAGGCGAAGCGCTGCTTGCTGCATTCGGCTCCATTCCCGGAAATGAAGTGCCGTTCACGCTGTGGCGCTGGGGTGTACTTCAGGGAGGTGAACTGGTGGCTTCAGCCCAGGGCTGGCTCGACTTTTGCCCTTTACCGGATGATGACTTATGCAAGCTGCCCCGATAATTCCCCGGCAGGGCGGGTTCAGCCTGCCTGAAGTTCTGTGCGCCCTCGCGCTGTTTGGCGTTGTGATGACTGCGCTGCTAGGTTACCACCGCGTCTTGCAGCAGGGTTTTACAAGTCAATGGCAGCTAAGGCAGCTCTGGCGCGTGGCCCGCGAGCAGACTGAACTTGAAGCTCTGCCACCTTCTGATTCATGGAATGTACGCCAACAGCAGACATCTTCCCTGGGATGTGTCAGCATCGACGTTACTGTAACAAGCCCAGAGGGCCGAGCCGCACAGCTTTTGAGGCTGGATTGCCCACGGTCAGAACAACGTCAGGAGTAGCGATTTCATGTTGCGTGTTTACCATTCCAACCGCCTTGATGTGCTGGAAGCTATCATGGAGTTCATTGTAGAGCGCCAGCCGCTGCCGGATCCTTTTGAGCCGGAGGTCGTGCTGGTACAAAGCACCGGGATGGCGCAGTGGCTGCAAATGACTCTGGCGCAAAAGTTTGGCATCGCGGCAAACATTGAATTCCCGCTGCCGGCCAGCTTTATCTGGGACATGTTCGTGCGGGTGTTGCCGGATATCCCTAAAGAAAGTGCTTTCAACAAGCAGAGTATGAGCTGGAAGCTGATGACGCTTATCCCGAACATGCTCGACAAACCGGAATTTACCCTGCTCAGCCACTACCTGCGGGAGGATGATAGCAGCCGCAAGCTGTTCCAACTGTCTTCCCGCATTGCCGACCTCTATGACCAGTACCTCGTCTATCGTCCCGGCTGGCTAAGCCGCTGGGAAAAGGGGGAGCTTGTTGACGGCGCGGGAGAGTCTCAGCTCTGGCAGGCTCCGCTGTGGGCAGAGCTTGTACGCTACACGGCTGAGCTGGGGCAGCCCGAATGGCACCGTGCCAACCTCTACCAGCGTTTCATTAGTGCCCTTGAAAACAGCGATGTTTGCCCTTCGGGACTTCCGCCTCGCGTTTTTATTTGTGGTATTTCCGCTCTGCCGCCGGTTTACCTTCAGGCCCTGCAGGCGCTGGGTAAGCATATTGACGTCCACGTGCTGTTTACCAACCCCTGCCGTTACTACTGGGGGGACATCAAAGATCCCGCGTTTCTTGCCCGCCTGGTTAGCCGTCGTCGTCGCCTGCATCAGGCCGATCGGGAACAGACGCTGTTTAAAGATAACGACAAAGCCTCTTCGCTGTTTAATGAACTTGGCGAGCAGGATGTGGGCAATTCCCTGCTGGCTTCCTGGGGGAAATTGGGGCGCGACTACTCCTTCCTGCTTTCCGAGCTGGAACGCTTTGAAGAGGTCGATGTTTTTGTCGATTTAGAGCCAGATAATCTCCTGCACGGGCTGCAGCACGATCTGCTGGAGCTGAAAGATTCGCAGGTCCTGGGGCTGACGGTTGATGAGTACGAGCGCAGCGACGGCAAACGGCTGCTGGACCTTAAAGATCGTTCCCTGACGTTTCATGAATGTCACAGCCCGCAGCGCGAAGTGGAAGTTTTGCATGACCAACTGCTGGCGATGCTGGAAGCTGACCCTGAGCTAACGCCGCGCGATATCATCGTGATGGTGGCAGATATTGATAGCTACAGCCCGTTTATTCAGGCCGTGTTTGGCAGCGCACGTGATGAGCGCTGGCTGCCGTTTGCTATTTCTGACCGACGGGCACGTCAGGCGCACCCGGCGCTTCAGGCGTTTATTTTACTGCTCGGACTACCGGAAAGCCGCTTTGCGGCAGAGGATGTGCTGGCGCTGCTGGAAGTGCCAGCGCTGGCGGCGCGCTTCTCTATTGATGAAGAAGGGCTGCGCTACCTGCGTAAATGGGTGAATGAGTCCGGTATTCGCTGGGGCATTGACGACGACAACGTGCGTGAGTTAGAGCTGCCGGCTACCGGGCAGCATACCTGGCGTTTTGGTCTGACCCGTATGCTGCTTGGCTATGCCATGGAAAGCCAGGCCGGGGTTTGGGATTCGGTCCTGCCCTACGATGAGTCCAGCGGCCTGATTGCCGAGCTGGTAGGGCATCTTGCGGAACTGCTGATGCAGCTTAACCGTTGGCGTCTGCTGCTGACTCAGGAACGCCCTCTGGATGAATGGCTCCCGCTGTGCCGGGAAATGCTGAGCAGCTTCTTCCTGCCTGACGGTGAAACTGAAGCGGCGCTGGCGCTGATTGAGCAGCAGTGGCAGGAGATGATTGAGAAAGGAACCGAGGCCGCCTACCAGCAGCCCGTGCCCTTAACCTTGCTGCGCGATGAACTGGCTCAGCGTCTCGATCAGGAACGTATCAGCCAGCGATTCCTCGCCGGGCCGGTAAACTTCTGTACTCTGATGCCGATGCGTGCCATTCCGTTTAAGGTCGTTTGCCTGCTTGGCATGAATGACGGCGTCTACCCGCGAACGCTTGCGCCACTGGGCTTTGACCTGATGAGCCAGCATCCGCAGCGCGGCGATCGCAGCCGCCGGGACGACGATCGCTACCTGTTCCTGGAAGCGTTAATTTCCGCGCAGCAGCGGCTGTACATTAGCTATATCGGCCGTTCGATTCAGGATAACAGCCGGCGCTACCCGTCAGTGCTGGTGGAGGAGTTGCTGGACTATGTAGCCCGCAGCCATTACCTCCCCGGTGATGCCGAATGCAACGCCGATGACAGCAGCGAGCATGTTAGAAAGCACCTGGTCACGCTTCATGCCCGCACGCCTTTCGACAGCAGTAACTACTTTGCCGAAGGCGAGCAGCAGAGCTTTGCTCAGGAGTGGCTGCCAGCGGCCAGCGGCAACGGGCAGGCACATGCTCACTTTATTCAACCTCTGGCTGCTGAGCCCTGCGACGAAATATCCCTTGAGCAGCTACAGCGCTTTTGGCGGCACCCGGTGCGGGCATTTTTCCAAATGCGCCTGGGGATTAATTTCCGTCTGGAAGATACGGAATTACCGGATGAAGAGCCCTTTACCCTCGACGTGCTCGATCGTTTTCAGCTAAACCAGCACCTGCTTAATACCCTTGTCCAGCAAGAAGATCCGCACCAGCTGTTTGTGCGTTATAGGGCCGCAGGTGTTCTGCCGTACGGTGCTTTTGGTGAAATCCTTTGGGAAAATCAGCGCAATGAAATGAACACGCTGGCTGAGAAAGTGCTGGCAGAGCGACAAAAAGGGGAGAGTCGTGAAGTTGATCTTCATATCGACGGAACCAGAGTGACGGGCTGGCTGTCGGACGTACAGGCAGATGGGCTATTACGCTGGCGCCCTTCGGTGCTGAACGTAGCCCACGGTATGCAGCTGTGGATTGAGCACCTGGTCCACTGTGCCAGCGGCTATGCTGGCGAAAGCCGGATGTACGGCCGCAAAGATTCGCAGTGGCGCTTCCCTGCGATGGAAAGTGGTGAGGCGAAGGCCTGGCTGTCGCAACTGATTGCGGGCTATAAAGAAGGGCTTCGTCAGCCATTGCTGCTGCTGCATAACAGCGGTGGGGCGTGGATAAAAGCCTGTTATGACCCGCAAAATAATGCCATTTTATGGGATGAGGAAACGCAGCAGAAGGCGCGCACTAAGCTGCTGGCTGCGTGGGAAGGAAACCATATGGTTGAAGGGGAAGGCGCTGATATTTGGCTGCAACGTTTGTACCGTACCCTTGATGCCCAGTACTACGAAGCGATACTTACAGAGGCCGAGCGCTACCTGCTTCCTCTGTTCCGTTTCAACCAACCCTGAACAAGGGTTGTATAAAAATTGCACAGCCCGGTGAGTTCAATTATGATGCGATTTCTTGCTCAGGGCTGGCGAAGTATAACAACGGCGTTCGACGGATAGCTTCGAAAAGTTGTTAATGATGAGTAAGTTAGTGAAGACGAGGTTTGTGAATGCCTAAATGCAGCACCTGGTTTACCGCGCTTTTCTTGTTCGTTGCTCTTTGGGCACCTTTCAGTCAGGCAGATAACGGATGGCAACCGATTCAGGACACCATCCGTAAAAGTGAAAAAGATCCTCGTCAGTATCAGGCTATTCGTTTAGATAACGGTATGACCGTGCTGTTGGTTTCCGATCCGCAGGCGGTGAAATCGCTCTCTGCGCTGGTGGTGCCCGTCGGCTCGCTGGAAGATCCTGATGCCCATCTCGGGCTTGCTCACTTCCTCGAACACATGACGCTAATGGGCTCCAAAAAATACCCGGACCCGGATAGCCTGTCTGAGTACCTCAAAAAACACGGCGGCAGCCACAACGCCAGCACCGCGACCTACCGCACCGCGTTTTATCTGGAAGTGGAAAACGATGCGCTCGACGGGGCCGTGGACCGCCTGGCTGACGCGATTGCGGAGCCTAACCTTGCGGCACAGTATGCCGAACGTGAGCGTAATGCGGTCAATGCCGAGCTGACGATGGCCCGCGCGCGCGACGGGATGCGTATGGCGCAGGTCAGCGCCGAAACGATCAACCCCGCTCACCCTGGTTCGCGTTTCTCCGGCGGTAATCTTGAAACCCTGCGTGATAAACCCGGCAGTAAGTTGCTTGATGCGCTGGTGACGTTCAGGAATAAATACTATTCCGCAAACCTGATGAAGGCCGTTATCTACAGCAACAAGCCCTTGCCTGAGCTGGCGAAGATTGCCGCTGAAACCTATGGTCGCGTACCCAATAAAAACATCGAAAAACCGGTTATCGACGTGCCGGTGGTGACCGACGCGCAAAAAGGGATTTTTATCCACTATGTGCCGGTGATGCCGCGTAAGGTGGTTCGGGTTGAATTTCGCATTGATAACGATAGCGATAAATTCCGCAGTAAAACCGATGAACTTATCGGCTACCTGATTGGCAACCGCAGCCACGATACGCTGTCAGACTGGCTGCAAAAGCAGGGGCTTGCCGAGAGCGTGCGGGCTGATTCTGACCCGATGGTTACCGGCAATAGCGGCGTCTTTGCTATTTCCGTGTCGCTGACGGACAAAGGTCTGGCCAACCGTGATCAGGTGGTTGCGGCGGTATTCAGCTATCTCAATCAGCTGCGTGCTAAGGGGATCGACAAGCGTTATTTTGATGAGCTGGCCCACGTGCTGGATCTCGATTTCCGCTACCCGTCCATCACCCGTGATATGGACTATATCGAATGGCTGGCGGACACCATGCTGCGCGTCCCGGTTGCCCATACTCTTGATGCGGCTAACCTTGCCGACCAGTACGATCCTGATGCGATTAAAGCGCGTCTGGACATGATGACGCCGCAAAATGCCCGCGTGTGGTTTATCAGCCCGCAGGAGCCGCACAATAAAACGGCCTATTTCGTCGATGCGCCTTATGAAGTGGACAAAATTCCTGCGCAGACCTTTGCCGACTGGCAGCAGAAGGCAGATGCCATCAAGCTTGAGCTGCCTCAGCTGAACCCCTACATTCCCGACGACTTCACGCTTTATAAGCCGGAGAAGCAGTACGAGCATCCTGAGCTGCTGATACAGGAGCCGGATCTGCGCGTGGTGTATATGCCCAGCCGCTATTTTGGCAACGAGCCAAAAGCGGACGTAACCCTTGTGCTGCGTAATCCGCAGGTGATGGACAGCGCGAAGAATCAGGTGCTGTTTGCTATCAACGATTATCTGGCGGGCATCGCGCTTGATGAGCTGAGCAATCAGGCGTCGGTCGGGGGCATCAGTTTCTCTTCAAACGCCAATAGCGGATTGATGATCAACGCCAACGGCTATACCCAACGCTTGCCGCAGCTGTTTGAGGCGCTGCTGAAGGGCTACTTTAGCTATACGCCAACGCAGGAACAGCTGGATCAGGCGAAGTCCTGGTATGCGCAGATGATGGACTCGGCGGAAAAAGGCAAAGCTTTTGAGCAGGCTATTTCGCCGGTGCAGATGGTTTCGCAGGTGCCTTATTTTGAGCGTAGTACCCGCCGCGCACTGCTGCCTGAATTGACGCTGAAAGACGTGCTTGATTACCGTGCGCGGCTGAAAACCAACTCCCGGCCTGAATTTATGGTTATCGGCAACATGTCTCCAGAGCAGACCAAACGGCTGGCGGAAAACGTCAAAGCGCAGCTGGCACCGAAGGGCGGCGAATGGTGCCGCAATGATGATGTGCTGATCGATAAGCAGCATCTGGCGATGTTTGAAAAGGCCGGAAGCAGCACGGACTCAGCGCTGGCGGCGGTTTATGTACCAAAAGGCTATAACGAAGCGACCAGCACGGCCTATGGCTCAATGCTGGGGCAAATTATTCAGCCATGGTTCTATAATCAGCTGAGAACGCAGGAACAGCTAGGCTACGCGGTATTTGCTTTCCCGATGTCCATTGGCCGCCAGTGGGGGGTGGGTTTCCTGCTGCAAAGCAGCGACAAGCAGCCAGCCTATCTGTATCAGCGATTTAAGGCGTTTTATCCGGTTATCGAGAAAAAGCTGCGCGGCATGAGCGACGCCGAGTTTGCCCAAATCCAGCAGGGGATGATTGCCCAGATGCAGCAGGCACCGCAAACCCTCGCGGAAGAGGCATCGCAGCTGAGCAAAGATTTCGATCGCCGAAACATGGCGTTTGATTCCCGTGATAAAGTGATCGCCGAAATTAAGAAATTAACGCCGCAGAAGCTGGCTGATTTCTTCCACCAGGCGGTGATAGCTCCCCAGGGGATGGCGGTGCTGTCACAAATTTCCGGCAGCCATAACGGCAAAGCAGACTATGCGGCACCAAAAGGGTGGAAAACCTGGGAGGGGGCACGCAGTCTGCAGCAGACGTTACCACTAGTAAGCGAGAAATAATGACCGATGTAACCGCGCAGCCCCTTGATCCTTTAAGTTTGCCGCTGTTTGGTGAACGGTTGATAGAAGCCTCCGCGGGTACCGGTAAAACCTTTACCATCGCCGCGCTTTACCTGCGGCTGCTGCTGGGGTTGGGGGAAGAGAATGCTTTCCCTCGCCCGCTC
Organism: Cedecea selenatireducens; assembly: GCF_042138895.1. NCBI lineage: Bacteria > Pseudomonadati > Pseudomonadota > Gammaproteobacteria > Enterobacterales > Enterobacteriaceae > Cedecea > Cedecea selenatireducens. The sequence goes on from NZ_JBHIKW010000007.1 coordinate 40,223, forward strand.
GGCGTAGAAGAACTGCTGGTGGTGACCTTTACCGAAGCGGCCACGGAAGAACTGCGTGGCCGTATTCGGGCCAATATCCACGAATTGCGTATCGCCTGCATACGTAATCGAAGCAAAAACCCACTAATTCAGAGCCTGCTTGCCCAGATTGCGGACAAGCAGCTTGCTGCCCGTACCCTGCTGTTAGCCGAGCAGCAAATGGATGAGGCCGCTATTTTCACCATCCACGGCTTTTGCCAGCGGATGCTCAGCCTGAATGCTTTTGAGTCCGGCATGCTGTTTGAACAGCAGCTTCTCGAAGATGAGTCCGTGCTGCGCCGCCACGCCTGCGCAGACTTCTGGCGCCGTCACTGTTATCCGCTGCCAAAACCGGTGGCTCAGGCAATGAGTGAAGCGTGGTCGGGGCCGGAAGCGCTCCTGCGGGACATCAACAGCTGGCTCCAGGGCGAGCAGCCGCAGCTCAAACAGCCGCCGGCCGATGACGAAACGCTGCTGGCCCGCCATGAAAAGATAATCGCCGCTATCGACGGGGTAAAAGCCCAGTGGCGAGCTGCCGCAGGTGAGCTGGCGAGCCTGATTGGCGATTCTGGCGTGGATAAGCGCAGCTACAGCAGCAAACATTTACCGAACTGGCTGGAGATTGTGGGCCAGTGGGCACAGCTGGAAACGACCAGCTATCAGCTCCCTGACGCGCTGGCTAAGTTTGCACAAAGCACGCTGGAAGAAAAAACCAGGAAAGGTGAAGTGCCCCGGCACAGCCTGTTCAATGCAATAGACGCCCTGCTGGTCGAGCCGCTGACCCTGCGCGACCTGGTGATAGCCAGGGCGATGGCCGAAATTCGCTACATCGTACAGCAGGAAAAACGCCGCCGCGGTGAGCTGGGCTTTGACGATATGCTGAGCCGGCTCGATGAGTCTTTGCATCAGCCCGGTGGCGATGCTTTAGCTGCGGCTATCCGTGGGCGTTTTCCGGTGGCGATGATCGATGAATTCCAGGATACCGACCCGCAGCAGTACCGCATCTTCCGCCGGCTGTATATCAGGCAGCAGGACACCGCGCTGTTGCTGATTGGCGACCCGAAGCAGGCGATTTATGCTTTCCGCGGCGCTGATATTTTTACCTACATGAAAGCACGCCATGAGGTGAGCGCCCACTACTCGTTGGACACCAACTGGCGCTCGGCTCCGGCGATGATCCACGGCGTGAACACGCTGTTCCAGCAGGTCGAGAATCCGTTCTTATTCCGTCAGATCCCGTTCCTGCCCGTCAAGTCAGCGCCACGCAACGGCGGCCTGCGGTTTACCGTCCATGGTGAAAGCCAGGCTGCGGTAAAAATGTGGCTCCAGCCGGGCGAAGGTGTCGGTGTAAGTGATTACCAACAAGCGATGGCCACGCAGTGCGCCCGGCAAATTCGCGACTGGCTAACCGCCGGGCAGCGGGGCGAGGCGCTGCTTTGGCGAGGGGATGACTCCCGCCCGCTCAGGGCATCGGATATGACGATTCTGGTGCGCAGCCGTGGCGAGGCGGCTATCGTGCGCGATGCTCTTGGCGCGCTCAATATTCCTTCGGTGTACCTCTCAAACCGTGATTCGGTGTTTGCAACCGTAGAGGCACGCGAGCTGCTGTGGCTGCTGCAGGCGGTATTAACGCCTGAAATTGAAACCGCCATGCGCAGCGCCATTGCGACGGGCATGTTGGGGCTGGATGCGCTGACTATTGAGGCGCTGAACAAAGACGAGCTAGCCTGGGACAACCTGGTTGAAGAGTTTTTCGGCTACCGCGAACAGTGGCTGAAGCGCGGCGTGATGCCGATGCTAAGAGCCCTGATCGGCGCGAGAAATATTGCTGAAAACCTGCTGGCCACGCCGGGCGGAGAGCGCCGGCTGACGGATATCCTGCACATCAGCGAGCTTCTGCAGGAAGCCTCGGCAGAAATGGAAAGTGAGCATGCGCTGGTGCGCTGGCTGGCGCAGCGTATTGCCGAGCCGGACAGCAATGCCTCCAGCCAGCAGCTGCGTCTGGAAAGCGATAAACATCTGGTGCAGGTGGTGACCATCCACAAATCCAAAGGGCTGGAGTACCCGCTGGTCTGGCTGCCGTTCGTGGCCAACTATCGCCCGCAGAGCAGCGGCCTGTATCACGATCGAACCACTTTTACCTCGCTGCTGGATTTAAGCAATGATGCGGAAAGCCTTGGGCTTGCCGAAGAAGAGCGCCTGGCCGAGGATCTCCGGTTGCTGTATGTGGCGCTGACCCGCTCCGTCTGGCACTGCAGCCTGGGCGTGGCGCCGCTGTTCCGTGGTTCCCGGGCAAAAAAAGGCAACAGCGACTTGCACCTCAGCGCGCTGGGCTATTTGCTGCAAAAAGGCGAAGCGCTTGATGCCGAAGGGCTGCGTCAGGCGCTGGACGTCCTCAAGAGCGAAGCCATTGACGTTGAAACGCTGTCTCCGGGTGAGGATTCTCCGTGGCAGCCGGTCTCCAGCGCGTTGCCTGAGCTTGCCGCTCGCCAGCTTAAACGGCGAATTGCCGATAACTGGCGCGTGACCAGCTACTCCGGGCTGCAGCAGCACGGCAGCAGCCGGGTGCTGGATTTGGTGCCACGTCTTGACGTGGATGCCGTGGGGGAAGCGCCGGAGCAAAGTGAGCCGTCACTTACGCCGCATACATTCCCGCGCGGGGCTTCACCAGGCACTTTCCTGCACAGCCTGTTTGAAGAGGTTGATTTTACCCAGCCGGTAGATAGCGAGAAAACGGCACAGCAGCTGCTTGCCAACGGATTTGGCAGCGAATGGTGCCCGGTGGTTAGCCGCTGGCTGGAAGAGGTGCTCGCCGCGCCGCTCAATGACACCGGGGTTGCGCTGAATCTGCTTCCGTCGAAGGAAAAACAGGTTGAGCTGGAGTTTTATTTACCGATCGACCATGAGCTGCAGGCTCCTGCGCTGGACGCGTTGATTCGCCGTTACGATTCGCTTTCCGCCGGTTGTCCGCCTTTGGACTTCCGCCAGGTGAAGGGGATGCTGAAGGGGTTTATCGACCTGGTATTCCGCTGGGAAGGGCGTTATTACCTGCTGGACTACAAATCTAACTGGCTGGGCGAAGACAGCAGCGCCTACACCCGGCAAGCCATGGCTCAGGCGATGCAGTCCCACCGCTATGACCTGCAGTACCAGCTTTATACGCTGGCGCTGCACCGATACCTGCGCCATCGCATGGCAGGTTATGACTACCAGCAGCACTTCGGCGGGGTAATTTATCTGTTCCTGCGCGGCGTGGAGCAGGGCAAACCTGAGCAGGGTATTTTTTCTACGCGCCCGGACATCAAGCTGATTGATGCGATGGACGCGCTCTTTGCCGGGACAGCAGAGGAGATGGGCCAGTGAGCATGTCACAGTTACTCAACCAGGCGGTGACGCTGAAAGCCCTCAGGCCGCTGGACTCGCAGTTTGCCATGATGGTGGCTAACGATGCGCAGCCCGCCGTGATGCTGGCCGCCGCGCTGCTTAGCCACGAGTCAGGGGAAGGGCACGTGTGCCTGCCGCTTGATCGGATAACGCCTGCCTTTGTCTTCGCCGGCAAACATCCTGAGCTGGTGGCTCAGCTCTTCGCTGAGGCAGAGCCGGCCATGGGCTGGGAAAGCGCATTACTGGCTTCTCATTCGGTGAGTTCGAACGATGAAGCCACGCCGTTAAAACTGATCGGCAATCGTCTGTACCTCAACCGCATGTGGAGTAACGAGCAGCGGGTAGCCGCCTTTTTTGGCGAGCATAATCAGCCGGTCGCGGTAGATGAAGCTCGACTTCGGGATAGCCTCGACGCGCTGTTTGGCAGCAGCCAGCAGACGGACTGGCAAAAGGTGGCCGCGGCGGTCGCGCTGACCCGGCGTATCTCGGTTATCTCCGGCGGGCCGGGCACCGGCAAAACCACGACGGTAGCAAAACTGCTGGCCGCTTTGGTGCAGCTTACCGATGGTCAGCCACTTCGCATTCAGCTTGCGGCCCCAACGGGCAAGGCTGCAGCACGCTTAACGGAGTCATTAGGCAGCGCGCTGCGCCAGCTGCCGCTGAGCGACGAGCAGAAAAAGCGCCTGCCGGATGAGGCCTCAACGTTGCATCGCCTGTTAGGGGCGCAGCCAAACAGCCAGCGTCTGCGGCACCACGCCGGTAACCCACTGCACCTTGATGTGCTGGTGGTGGATGAGGCGTCGATGGTGGACTTGCCGATGATGTCCAGGCTTATCGATGCTCTGCCTGAGCGAGCAAGGGTCATCTTCCTCGGAGACAGAGATCAGCTGGCGTCCGTGGAGGCGGGCGCGGTTCTGGGCGATATCTGCCATTACGTGAATGACGGTTATTCGGCGCAGCGTGCGGAGCAATTACAGCGGCTCACGGGCTGTGAGGTGCCCGTCGGCGATAGCGACCGGGCAAGCGCGCTGCGTGACGGGCTTTGCCTGCTGCGTAAAAGCTACCGATTCGACAGCCAGTCCGGCATCGGTCAGCTGGCATTTGCAGTCAATGCGAGCGACAGCAGGCAGGTTAAGGCCGCGTTTGGACAGGGATTCACCGACATTTCGCTGCAGCCGCTGCTTGAACCTGAAGATTACACGGCGATGATTGCCGACGTGGTGAGCGGCTACGGAGAGTATTTAAAGCAGGTGCGGCAGAAAGCCGAGCCAGCCGAAATTCTTAGCGCTTTCGGTCGTTATCAGCTGCTGTGTGCATTGCGTGAAGGTCCCTTTGGCGTTAGCGGCCTGAATGAGCGCATTGAACAGGCGTTTGTACAGGCGCGTCTGATTCAGCGGCCCTCTCAGGCGCTTTCGCGCTGGTACGACGGGCGTCCGGTGATGATTGCCCGTAATGACAGCTCGCTTGGGCTGTTTAACGGTGATATCGGGATTGCTTTGCTGCGTGAAGAGGGGCTTCGGGTCTGGTTCCCGATGCCCGACGGCAAGGTGAAGTCAGTTCAGCCAAGCCGCCTGCCAGCACACGACACGGCTTTCGCCATGACGGTGCATAAGTCTCAGGGCTCTGAGTTTGACCATGCCGCATTAGTGCTGCCAAACCAATTTGTGCCGGTGGTGACGCGCGAGCTGGTTTACACGGCAATTACACGCGCCCGTAAGCAGCTATCGCTGTATGCCGACGAACGCGTTTTGAATAAAGCTATAGCCACGCGTACGGAGCGCCGCAGCGGGCTAATGGCGATTTTCTCCGGGGAATAAGAGTAAAGAGAAGGCACAATCAAGGCCTTCCCTTTTTTAAGTCAGGTCGGCCATCAGCACTTTAGATTTGCGCTGATAGTTGTACATCTCTTTTTTGCTCGCAGGCAGCAGCTCAACGTCCACCGGCAGGAAACCACGCTCCTGGAACCAGTGGATGCTGCGGGTGGTCAGTACGAACAGCTTGCTTAGCCCCATTTGCCGCGCCTGGTTAGCGACGCGGTTAAGTAACTCTTCACCTCGAGACGAACTACGATAGTCAGGATGAACGGCCACGCAGGCCATTTCACCGATGCTTTCTTCCGGGAACGGATAGAGCGCGGCACAGGCGATCGTCAGGTTATCGCGCTGAATAATGGTGAATTTGTCGATCTCCATTTCCAGCTGCTCGCGGGAGCGGCGAACCAAAATGCCTTGCTGCTCCAGCGGGCGAATCAGCTCAAGAATACCGCCGATGTCGTTGATGGTGGCGCGGCGGATTTGCTCGGCGCTTTCCATCACAATCTGCGTGCCGATCCCGTCGCGTGAGAACAACTCCTGTAGCAGCGCCCCGTCTTCCTGATAGCTGAGCAGGTGGCTGCGGCGTACGCCGCTGCGGCAGGCTTTCACCGCGCCACGCAGGAACCGCACGGTCCCTGAGTGGTAGTCGCCGGCGCTTTCCAGCGCTTCAATACGCTGCTGGGCCTCGTTCGGGAACAGCTCGGAAATCACGTTACCCAGATCGTCGGTCACGCCCTGAGCGGAGCAGAACCCTATCATCTTCTCTGCCTTCAACTTAACCGCAAGCTGGGTGGCCACTTCTTCAGAGGTGAGGTTAAAGCTTTCCCCCGTCACGGAAACCGCCACCGGCCCCATCAGCACGATAGCGCCGCTGTCTAACTGACGGTGGATGGCCTCTTCATCAATACGGCGTACGCGCCCGCTGTGGCAGTAGTCCACGCCATCATCCACGCCCAAAGGCTGTGCAATGATGAAGTTCCCGCTAACCACGTTGATGTGGGCACCTTGCAGCGGCGTATTACCGAGGCTCATAGAAAGCCGTGCGGTGATGTCGAGCTGCAGCAACCCGGCAGCCTGCTTAACCAGTTCGAGGGTTTTAGCGTCGGTGACGCGAGTGTGTTTATGGTAAACCGGTTCGTGATGGTGCTCAGCCAGGTTTTCATCAATCTGCGGGCGTGCTCCGTACACCACCACCAGGCGAATGCCCAGGCTGTGAAGCAGGCCGATGTCGTTGACGATGCTGGAAAAGTTTTCATGTTCAATGGCTTCGCCGCCGAGCATGATGACAAACGTTTTTCCCCGGTGGGCATTAATATAGGGAACAGAATGGCGAAATCCCTGGACCAGTTCGGTTCTACGTTCCTTTACCACGGCACACCCTCATTGCATGTTTATTCGTAATTTGTGTATTTTTATGCTTTTATGGCGCCAGGTGCAAGCGCCAATTTTCATCCAGGATAAAATTCCCTGCTCCCGGCTTTTTATGACCTTTTCCGAACGTTTACCCTTTTATAGATGACAGTAACCGCGTGTTTCGCTAAAGTTTTTGGCTCAAAAAAAATTTCATCATATTTAGTGACAACCTCTCAGGGGAGCCATGCCAGATTCCAGTTCGTTAATGAGTCGCCGCCGTTTACTTCAGGGTGCAGGAGCAATGTGGCTGTTGAGCGTCAGCAAGGTCGGTTTTGCTGCCTCAAGCCAGGTGATTGCCGTGCGCGTCTGGCCGGCCTCGTCTTATACCCGCGTGACGCTGGAGTCGAACCATCAGCTGAAATATCGCCAGTTCGCCCTCAGTAACCCGGAGCGGGTGGTGGTGGATATCGAAGGGGCGCATTTAAATTCAGTTTTAAAAGGTATCGGCAGCCAGGTTCGCGTCGACGATCCGTTTATTAAGTCCGCTCGCGTGGGCCAGTTCGATCCAAAGACCGTACGCATGGTTTTTGAATTGAAACAAAACGTAACGCCGCATTTGTTCGGGCTGGCACCGGTCGCCGAATTTAAAGAGCGCCTGGTGATGGATCTTTATCCCGCCAATATGAATAGCGAACAAGATCCGCTGTTGGCGTTACTGGAAGATTACAACAACGGCCAGCTGGATAAGAAAATGCCGGCGGAGAAAGGGCCGCAGCCGGGCAAGGCCGGTAGAGATCGCCCGATTGTCATCATGCTTGACCCCGGCCATGGCGGCGAGGATCCGGGAGCCATTGGCCCGAATAAGACCCGCGAAAAAGATATTGTGCTCAGCATTGCGCGCAGGCTGAAGGCGTTGCTCGATAAAGAGGGCAATATGAAGGCCTACATGACGCGTAACGAAGACGTGTTTATCCCGCTGAAAGTGCGCGTTGCCAAGGCGCAAAAGCAGCGTGCCGACCTGTTTGTTTCTATTCATGCGGATGCGTTCACCACCGCGGCAGCTCGCGGCTCGTCGGTCTTTGCGTTATCCACGAAAGGGGCCACGAGTACGGCGGCGAAATATCTGGCACAAACGCAGAACGCCGCGGACTTAATTGGCGGCGTGGGCAAGAGCGGGGATCGCTATCTGGACCACACGATGTTCGACATGGTGCAGTCGCTGACCATCAACGACAGCCTGAAGTTTGGCAAAGAGGTGCTTAACCGGCTGGGGCGGGTGAACAAACTGCATAAAAACAGCGTCGATCAGGCCGGGTTCGCGGTGCTTAAAGCGCCGGATATCCCGTCCATTCTGGTGGAAACCGCCTTCCTCAGTAACCCGGAGGAGGAGCGTAAGCTGCGCACGGCGAAGTTCCAGCAGGAGGTCGCGGAGTCGATCCTTGCGGGGATTAAGGCCTACTTCTCGGACAGCTCACGGCTGGCAAGACGAGGCTAAAATATCTGATAAGGGCGGGGAAAACCTGCCTTATTTTTTATCAACGGCAGAAACAAAAAAACACCCGTAAGGGTGTTCTCAATGTTGGTTGCGGGGGCCGGATTTGAACCGACGACCTTCGGGTTATGAGCCCGACGAGCTACCAGGCTGCTCCACCCCGCGTCCGTCATACTACTTTTTTAATGATTTTTCATCACTGCGCTGTTAAACCAGCGACTTTTAATTGGTTGCGGGGGCCGGATTTGAACCGACGACCTTCGGGTTATGAGCCCGACGAGCTACCAGGCTGCTCCACCCCGCGTCCGTCATACTTCTTAATGATTATTCATCATTGCGCCGTTTAATCAGCGACTTTTTAGTTGGTTGCGGGGGCCGGATTTGAACCGACGACCTTCGGGTTATGAGCCCGACGAGCTACCAGGCTGCTCCACCCCGCGTCCGTGGATGCGCACTATACTCTGCTCGCTTTTTGTTGCAACCCTTTTTTGGCAGAAATGCCTGAATTTCCCATTGGTTGTTGAATTTACCCGCACAATGGCCCTAAACAGACGTTTTTGCTGCCCAGGCCGTTCAACTCGTTTAATTCTCGCGACGCGTTTGCTATCTTCGGCGAGGCATACAGAGGCAACCAGCAGGGCTAGAGAGTAATGAAAGGACGTTGGATTAAGTATATAGCAGCGGGAGCCATGTTAACCATGCTGGCCGCCTGTTCATCAAAACCGACCGATCGCGGTCAACAATATAAAGACGGGAAATTCTCCCAGCCTTTCTCACTGGTGAATCAGCCTGATGCGGTTGGTGCGCCGATAAATGGCGGCGACTACGCTGAGCAGGTTAATCAGATTCGTTCCGCTTCTCCGCGCCTCTATAATAATGGCAGCGATATCTATAACGCGGTGCAGCAGTGGCTGCGCGCGGGCGGGGATACCCGTCAGCTAAAGCAGTTTGGCCTTGATGCCTGGCAGATGGAAGGGGCTGACAACTATGGCAACGTCCAGTTTACCGGTTACTACACGCCGGTTATCCAGGCTCGCCATACCCGCCAGGGCGAATTCCAGTACCCGATTTACCGCATGCCGCCCAAACGTGGCCGCCTGCCTTCTCGCGCGGAAATTTACAGCGGCGCGCTGAGCGACAGCTACATCCTCGCCTACAGCAACTCCCTGATGGATAACTTCATTATGGACGTGCAGGGCAGCGGCTATATCGATTTTGGCGACGGACAGCCTTTGACCTTCTTCGGCTATGCCGGGAAAAACGGCCACGCCTACCGCAGCATCGGCAAGGTGCTTATCGACCGTGGCGAAGTGAAGAAAGAAGATATGTCTATGCAGGCGATTCGCCATTGGGGGGAAACCCACAGCGAAGCACAAGTGCGCGAGCTGCTTGAGCAGAACCCTTCTTTTGTCTTCTTCAAGCCCGCAAGCTATGCGCCGGTGAAAGGCGCGAGCGCGGTACCTTTGATTGGCCGCGCCTCCGTAGCGTCTGACCGCTCTATTATCCCTGCGGGCACCACGCTGCTGACTGAAGTTCCACTGTTGGATAACAGCGGCAAATTCACCGGCCAGTACGAGCTGCGCGTGATGGTAGCGCTGGACGTTGGCGGCGCGATTAAAGGCCAGCATTTCGATATCTATCAGGGCATTGGCCCGGATGCCGGGCATCGCGCGGGTTGGTATAACCACTACGGCCGCGTCTGGGTGCTGAAGCCGGCACCGGGGGCTGGCAGCAGCGGTAACGTTTTTAGCGGTTAATGCTGCAACGTTTCCACCTTTTACTGCGGGCTGTATAATCAGCCCGTTTTTTATTTCTGAGGAATTCCCCGATGTCTGTCGTTCTCTCTGATGCCTGGCTGCAACGCTTTGGCGGCACCGCTCGTCTGTATGGCCAGGCGGCGCTACAGCTTTTTGCTGAGGCTCACGTTTGCGTGATTGGCATCGGTGGCGTGGGTTCATGGGCGGCAGAGGCGCTGGCGCGTACCGGCATTGGGGCCATCACGCTTATCGATATGGACGACGTTTGCGTGACCAACACTAACCGTCAAATCCACGCGCTAAAGAGCAGCGTTGGCCAGGCGAAAACGGAAGTTATGGCGGCGCGTATTAAAGAGATTAACCCGGAGTGCCGCGTCACGGTGGTGGATGACTTTATTACCGCCGATAACGCCGCTGAGCTTCTGAATCAAGGGTTTAGCTATGTTATTGACGCGATTGATAGCGTTCGCCCAAAAGCGGCGTTAATCGCGTATTGCCGTCGCTACAAGATCCCGCTGGTGACCACCGGCGGCGCAGGCGGGCAGATAGATCCGACGCAGATCCAGGTTAGCGATCTGGCGAAAACCATTCAGGATCCGCTTGCAGCCAAGCTGCGTGAGCGCCTGAAAAGTGACTTTGGCGTGGTGAAAAACAGCAAAGGGAAGCTGGGCGTGGACTGCGTATTTTCCACCGAAGCGCTGGTGTACCCGCAGGCTGACGGTTCAGTTTGTGCCATGAAAAGCACCGCTGAAGGCCCAAAACGCATGGACTGTGCTTCGGGGTTTGGCGCGGCAACAATGGTGACCGCCAGCTTTGGTTTTGTGGCGGTGTCCCATGTGCTGAAGAAGATGATGGCGAAGGCGGCGCGAACCGCCTCCTGATCACGCCTGGCGCGCGGCCTGTTGAACGGCCGCAGCTAGCGCCGTAAGCCCGCTGCTGCGGGAAGCGCTTAGCTGATGGCGAAGCCCCAGATCGTCAAACAGGCTGAGCGGATCTTTTTCCAGCAACTGCTGAGCGGTTTTCCCTTCTATGGCGGTCAAAAGCACCGCTAATAAACCCCGTACAATGCGCCCTTCGCTGTCACCATAAAAGTGCAGCGTGCCGTCCGGCAGGCGTTCGTGGCCCAGCCAGACGCGGTTTTCGCAGCCGCTGATTTCAATGCTCTCGGTTTTTAACGTCTCCGGCAGCGCGGGGAGTTTTTTTCCCAATAAAATCAGCTGGCGGTATTTGTCTTCCCACTGCTGCTGCGTTGCAAACGTGGCGCGCAGGGTCTCTTCGTTAAGGGTTGTGCCAAAAGGATGGTTAGCCAGCATTCAGTCCACCAAAATGTCGAGGGCGCGGTCGACCGCTGAGAGCAGCTCGTTCACGTCCTGCTGCGTGTTGTACGGCGCAAAAGAAGCGCGCAGCGTGCCGCTGACGCCTAACGCCGCCATTAAAGGCTGAGCACAGTGCTGGCCCGCCCGAAGCGCAATGCCAGATTCTGCCAGCAGCGTGACCATATCGCTGTGGTGCACGCCCGCAAAATCAAACGCCAGCAGGCTTGAGTCCTGGCAGCGGAAGCTGCGAAAACCAGGGCGCTTCGCCAGTTCGGACTCGGCGAGCGTTGCCAGGCTGCGGCTCCAGCTTTCCGCCTGTTGCAGGTCGATAGCCTCAAGCCATTCCAACACGGCGCTTAGGCCGATGACGCCCGCGACGTTTGGCGTTCCGGCTTCAAAGCGATAAGGCACCGGCTGAGTTTTAAACCCGTCGAAGGAGACATGGGTGATCATTTTGCCGCCGCCGAGCCATGGCGACATCTGTTCAAGCAGCTCCGCTTTGCCGTAGAGCGCCCCAATGCCGGTTGGGCCATACAGTTTATGGGCGGAGAAGGCGTAAAAGTCGATACCCAGTGCCTGGACATCCGGCGGGCAGTGAACGATGCCCTGCGCGCCGTCGACCATCACGACTGCCCCCGCTTCATGTGCCAGCTTGATGGCTTTTTCGAGGTCAGGGCAGCCGCCTGTCACGTTAGACATTTGTCCCAACGCCAGAATACGCGTGCGGTCGTTGAGCAACGCTGGCAGCAGGCTCAGCTCAGGCAAAGCCTGGCTATCCAGCGGCAGTTTCACCACTTTCGCACCGGTCTGTTCGGCCACCATTAACCACGGCACAAAATTGGCGTGATGCTCTGCTTCACTCACGATAATTTCATCCCCGGCCTGCAGGCGAGGGCGGGCGTAGCACTGCGCAACCAGATTAATAGCTTCAGTAGTGCCGCGAGTCCAGACCACGGATTTACCGCTTTCGGCGTTGAGCAAACGGGCCACAAGGTCGCGCGCCGCTTCATAGCGAGCCGTCAGACGCTGCGCTTCGGGAAACTGGCTGCGGTGAACGTTACCGGCGCTCAGGCTGTAAAACTGCTGGGTGGCATCGATCACTGCCTGGGGTTTAAGCGCCGTGGCCGCGCTGTCGAGATAGACGCCTGCGTCTGCCAGCGCGGGAAACTGGGCGCGAAAATGGGCGGGGTTAAATGCTGTCATGGTGATCCTCTGTTCAATGCACAGATCGTCGCGCAAAACTGACGTTGGCACAAGGTTTCCGTCTTTCTCGGAATCGTCTGTTTCTCCTGGCAGAATCGGGAAAGCAGGTTATGCTAATTATTGTTGGACTAATATTTAAGCATGTTAGTAGAAGAGATTTAAGTAGCATTAAACTCTATCCACAAGGAGAAGAATAATGAACAAAGCAACCGCTATCGTTTCTGCCTGTATGATGACCTTTGCACTTGCAGCCTGTTCCAGCCCGAACTACATCATGCATACCAATGACGGGCGCGCCATTGTCTCCGAAGGTAAACCGAAGACCGATGACGAAACCGGGATGATCAAGTACAAGGATGCTAACGGCAATATGCAGCAGATTAACCGCTCGGACGTGAAAGAGATGGTTGAACTGAAGAAGTAAAACTGCAGGCAAAAAAAAGCACCGCATTCGGCGGTGCTACATTAATCACTATGGACAGACAGGGTAAATGTACAGGAAGTGAAAAGGGGTAGCTAAGCTACCGTGGTCCGAAATGTCAGACCAATTGCAAACACAACAACACAACATCACAACCGTAAGCCAAAAGCCCTCCAGAACACGCATTCCAGACAACTTTTCGTTCCGACTCAGGAAGTGCCGCCACTATAGGTATTTGCTGGTGCATCCTCAACGGACAATTTATAATGGCTCAGATAAAAAAAACTAATAGGTAAACAAACGCTATCTGTTTGTTAACTGTTATTAACACTTAAGCCAAATAACCTCATGTCTAAGCGATTACCCCCTCTGAATGCGCTGCGCGTTTTTGACGCTGCGGCTCGTCACTTGAGTTTTACTAAAGCGGCTGAAGAACTTTTCGTTACTCAGGCTGCGGTAAGCCACCAGATCAAGTCGCTGGAGGATTTTCTTGGCCTGAAGCTGTTCCGCCGCCGCAACCGTTCGCTGCTGCTGACCGAAGAAGGTCAGAGCTATTATCAGGATATTAAAGAGATTTTTTCCCAACTGACCGAGGCCACGCGCAAGCTGCAGGCGCGCAGTGCAAAAGGCGCGCTGACGGTGAGTTTATTGCCAAGTTTTGCGATTCACTGGCTGGTTCCTCGCTTAACAAGCTTTAACTCAGCTTATCCGGGGATCGACGTGCGTATCCAGGCGGTGGACCGCCAGGAAGACAAATTGTCCGATGATGTTGACGTGGCGATATTCTATGGGCGAGGAAACTGGCCTGGGCTTAGAGTTGAAAAGCTTTATGCTGAATATTTGCTCCCTGTTTGCTCACCTATGCTGCTAACCGGTGATAAACCGATTAAAACGCCGGAAGATTTGGCAAAGCATACTTTATTGCATGACGCCTCACGCCGCGACTGGCAGACTTATACCCGCCAGCTTGGCGTGAGCCATATTAATGTCCAGCAAGGGCCCATCTTCAGCCACAGCGCAATGGTGTTGCAGGCCGCTATCCACGGCCAGGGCATTGCGCTGGCCAATAACGTGATGGCACAAACGGAAATCGAGGCCGGTCGACTGGTGTGCCCGTTTAACGATGTGCTGGTGAGTAAAAACGCCTTTTATCTGGTTTGTCATGACAGCCAGGCAGAACTGGGTAAAATAGCGGCGTTTCGACAGTGGATCCTGGCAAAGGCGGCCAGTGAGCAAGAGAAATTCCGTTTTCGCTACGAACAATAAGCAACCTTCGCGTGGCCCGGCCACGCTCTACTTTAGGGTTACACCATGACCAGCCGATTCATGCTGATATTTGCCGCCATCAGCGGTTTTGTTTTTGTTGCCCTGGGCGCTTTTGGGGCGCATGTGTTAAGCAAATCTCTGGGTGTTGCGGAGATGGGGTGGATCCAGACCGGCCTTGAGTACCAGGCGTTCCACACGCTCGCTATCTTTGGTCTTGCGGTCGCGATGCAGCGCCGCATCAGCATCTGGTTCTACTGGAGCAGCGTCTTTATGGCGTTAGGCACCGTATTATTTAGCGGCAGTTTGTACTGCCTGGCCCTGTCGCACCTGCGGCTGTGGGCGTTTGTAACACCGGTGGGCGGCGTAAGCTTCCTGGCCGGCTGGATATTGATGTTAATTGGTGCTGTGCGCCTGAAACGTAAGGGCGTAAGCCATGAATAAAGTGATTTTGTACTGCCGACAGGGATTTGAGAAAGAGTGTGCGGCAGAGATAACCGACAAAGCTGGCCAGCGCGGCGTCTACGGCTTTGCCCGAGTTAAAGAGCAGAGCGGGTACGTCATCTTTGAATGCTACCAGCCGGAAGAGGCGGATAAGCTGGCGCGGGAACTGCCGTTCAGCGACCTGATTTTTGCCCGCCAGATGTTTGTTGCCGGTGAGTTGCTAAAAGATTTGCCGCCGGAAGACCGCATAACGCCTGTCGTTGGTATGCTGCAGGGCGTGGTAGAGAAGGGCGGCGACCTGCGCGTTGAAGTGGCCGATACCAACGAAAGCAAAGAGCTGATGAAGTTCTGCCGCAAGTTTACCGTGCCGCTGCGAGCCAGCCTGCGCGAGGCTGGGGTGCTGACCAACTATGAAACGCCGAAGCGCCCGGTGGTGCATGTCTTCTTTATCGCGCCGGGCTGCTGCTACACGGGCTATTCCTACACCACCAACAACTCAGCGTTCTATATGGGCATCCCGCGCCTCAGGTTCCCGGCGGATGCACCAAGCCGTTCCACGCTGAAGCTGGAAGAGGCGTTTCACGTCTTTATTCCTGCCGATGAGTGGGACGAACGCCTGGCCAACGGCATGTATGCCGTTGATTTAGGTGCCTGCCCAGGCGGCTGGACCTATCAGCTGGTGAAGCGAAATATGTGGGTTTCTTCCGTCGATAACGGCCCGATGGCGCAAAGCCTGATGGATACCGGACAGGTAACCTGGCTGCGTGAAGACGGTTTTAAGTACCGCCCAACGCGCACCAACATCTCGTGGATGGTGTGCGACATGGTAGAAAAACCGGCGAAAGTGGCCCATCTGATGGCGACATGGCTGGTAAACGGCTGGTGCCGTGAAACCATTTTTAACCTCAAGCTGCCGATGAAAAAGCGCTACGAAGAGGTGTCGCAAAACCTGGCGCAGATCCGGGAAATACTCGAAAGCAACGGCATTAACGCTGAGATCAAAGCGCGCCAGCTTTACCACGACCGTGAAGAAGTGACGGTTCACATCCGCCGCTGGTGGGCGGCCGTGGGTGGGCGCCGCGACGAGCGCTGATGGCTTTACCCCTCGCCTGTTCACGGTGAGGGGTTTTCCCTTCTTCAGGCTGAAGGCGATGCCCCAGGCAGCCTGAGCTGCTGTAAGTTCCCATCGAGCTGTAAATCCGTCTGTAGCCTTGCCACCTGGCGGCTGATAAACGCGCTCTCCCTGTGCTGTTCAAGTTTCTTACGCCATTTTTCCGGAACCTCATCCAGCCGCTGATACAGTGCTTCCAGATTGGAAAACTGGTTAATTAGCTGCGTGGCGCTTTTTGGCCCGATGCCCGCGACACCGGGGATTTTACTGCTGCTAATGCCCGCCAGCCCCCAGAAATCGCCCAGCTGTTCCGGCTGCACGCCGTACTCCTGGGCAATAAACGGCGCATCCAGCCAGCGCTTTTGGAAGTAATCCCTAATTTGCAGGGTGGGTGCCAGAAGCTGGCAATAGCCTTTATCGGTAGAGACGATCGTTGCCCAGTGGCCGCCGGAGGCGACTTTTACCGCCAGCGTGGCCGCAAGGTCGTCCGCTTCGTTACCTTTTGAATGCCAGCACTGCACGCCCCGGCGGGTAAACGCCTCCCGCAGGGCGGGCATTTCGGCATGCAGATCGTCAGGCATCGGCGAACGGCCCGCTTTGTAGTCGGGCATAACCTGATGCCGCCAGCCTTCGCGGCGCTCTTCGTCATCAAAGACCGCCACCGCGTGGGTCGGCTGGCTGTGGCCGATGAGCTGGTCCAGGGCGTGCAGGCAGGTGTCGACACAAGGTGAGCCCTGAACCGCGTGTATGCGGCGAATAAGGTTCAATGCATCGACGATAAGTAAATGAATAGTCATAAGAAATTTACCGGTCACTCTGATGGACTTACCCTAACACTTCCCGCCATGATGAGCTATTCTCATCACAGAATTCAGGAACCTCTCTCGCAAAAACCTTGTTGGCAAAGGGTGGAAAGCCATTGCGTAGTTGTTAGCGGGCTATGTATATTTCTAACGCATATAAAAATAGAGAATATCAATATGAGTAATACTAAACACCTCGCGCAACGCATTCAGAACCTGCAACCTTCGGCCATCCGCGAACTCCTTAAGCACAGCAAAATGCCCGGCGTGATTTCGCTGGCGGGCGGTATTCCCTCCAGCGAGCTTTTTGACAAGCAAGGGCTGGAGCTGGCGACCCGTAAGGTCGTTGAAGAGAACTTTAACGATGCTTTTCAGTATGGCCTGACCGAAGGCAATACCGAGCTGCGCGACCAGTTGGTTGAGCTGTGCAAAGCGCGCGGGATTACCACGCGTAGCGACCAGTTGCTGATCACCTCTGGTTCGCAGCAGGCGCTGGATCTGCTGATCCGCGCGCTGGCGGATGAAGGCGATGTTTTCGTCGTTGAGCGCCCAACCTACCTGGCCACGCTGCAAATCCTCAGTTTGACCGCCGCGAAAGTGGAGTCTGTGGGCGGGGATGAGCACGGCATGATTGTCGACGAGCTCGAAGCGCTGCTGAAAACCACGCGCGTTAAAGGCGTTTATCTGGTGCCTACTTTTGGTAACCCAAGCGGCACGACGCTGAGCGCCGAACGCCGTGAGAAGCTGGTAAAACTGGCCGCTGAATATGATTTCGTGATTATCGAAGACGATCCGTATGGGGCCATTAGCTTTACCGACCGCCGCGAGAAAACCCTGATTCAGGTCGCGAAAGAGTTGGGGCATGAAGACCACGTGGTCTATACCTCAACGTTCTCTAAAATTCTGGCGCCGGGCCTGCGCGTGGGCTGGATTATTTTGCCTGAATGGATGAAGCAAAAGGTCGCTATCATTAAGCAGGCGACGGATTTGCACGCCAACTCGTTTACCCAGGCGCTGACGGCGGCTTACCTTACGCTGGGCCGTCTGGACCCGCAGATTGAGCTGATTCGTGAAGCCTACAAGCAGAAGTGCCTGACGCTTTCGCGCCTGCTGGAAGAGGAACTGGGCGAGCACATTACCTTCAACCAGCCGCAGGGCGGGATGTTCCTTTGGGCCTCATTCCGCTATGACTTCGACACCACGGCGTGGCTGCAAAAAACGCTGGAGAAAGGCGTGGTTTACGTGCCGGGTGAATTCTTCTTTAGCGATCATGCGGATAAACGCACGCTGCGGTTCTCTTACGCTACGGCCACCGACGAGCAGTTGGTTGAAGCCGTTAAGCGTTTAAAAGCCGCGCTTTAGTAAAAAAGGCTCCCAATCGGGAGCCTTAATTTTTTAGTCACAGGCGACAATTTTTAGCGCCAGGCCACCGCGAGATGTTTCGCGATACTTGGCGTTCATGTCTTTGCCCGTTTCATACATCGTCTCGATAACCTTATCCAGGCAGACGCGCGGTTCGCTGGTGCGGCGCATTGCCATACGTGCAGCGTTCACGGCTTTAACTGCCGCAATGGCGTTACGCTCGATGCAAGGAACCTGTACCTGACCGGCTACCGGGTCGCAGGTCAGCCCCAGATTGTGCTCCATGCCGATTTCAGCGGCGATGCAAACCTGAGTCGGACTCCCGCCCAGCAGCTCGGCGAGACCTGCTGCCGCCATTGAGCAAGCTACGCCTACTTCACCCTGGCAGCCCACTTCCGCACCGGAAATAGAGGCGTTCATTTTGTACAGGGAGCCGATAGCGCCAGCGGCGAGGAAATAGCGGGCGCAGGAGTTAGCGTTCACCTGACGGATAAACTTGTCGTAATAGGCCAGCACCGCAGGAACAATCCCGCAGGCGCCGTTCGTCGGAGCGGTAACCACGCGGCCACCGGCGGCGTTTTCTTCGTTTACCGCCAGTGCGAACATATTGATCCAGTCCACAACGGCCATTGGGTCCGAGTTGTTTTTATCGGTGGTGACCAGCATGCGGCGCAGCGCGGCAGCGCGACGTGGTACTCGCATTTTGCCCGGCAGCACGCCTTCGGTGGTGATACCACGTTCAATGCCGTTGCTCATCACTTCCCAGACCGCCGCAAAGTGAGCGTCGATCTCTTGCTGGCTGTGCAGGGCTCGTTCGTTCTGCATCATCAGGCCGGAAAGCGACAGGCCCGTTTCACGGCAGTGCTTCTGCAGGTCTGCAGCGTTTTTGTATGGGTACGGCACGCTTACCGGGTTTTCACTTTCTACGCCAAAATGCGCTTCATCGACGATAAAGCCGCCGCCGATGGAGTAGTAAGTTTGTGAATACAGAACGTTGTCACCCGCCAGCGCGGTAATACGCATGCCGTTTTCGTGCAGGGCCAGGTTGTCTGCATGGAAGTTCATGCAGCAGTCAACCGGGAACTCTACTTCACGCTGTCCGTTGGCCAGCATCAGGCGCCCGTGAGTATTCACGTCCTGGATGAAGTGAGGAATGGCGTCGATATCGACGGTGTCCGGCAGGTTACCCGCCAGGCCCATGATAATCGCGATATCGGTATGGTGACCTTTACCGGTCAGGGATAACGAGCCGTAGACGTCTACAACAACGCGGGTGACATCGCTCAAGATCCCTTGCTCAATCAGGTCATCAGAAAATTGTTTACCAGCCTTCATCGGGCCGACGGTATGCGAACTGGATGGACCGATACCGATTTTGAAAATGTCGAATACGCTGATCATAAGATTTCCCTGCGTAAGTGACTTGAGAGGAGAGAGCCGCCCGGGCGGGCGGCTTTAAAATGCTTAGCTGAACAGCGAGTAGAAGATAGCGGAGATGGCAATCAGACCCATAATCACAACGAATACGTTGCTGATGTGGCCGCTGTATTTACGCATTGCCGGGACTTTCTGAATCGCGTACATCGGCATCAGGAACAGGATCATCGCGATAACCGGGCCGCCCAGGGTTTCAATCATACCCAGGATGCTTGGGTTCAGCGTAGCCACTGCCCAGGTCGTCACCAGCATGAACAGCGCGGTGATTTTGTTCAGTTTGCCGATTTCAATGCTCTTGCCTTTGCCGCGCAGAGATTTGATAACCATACCGTTGAAGCCTTCACGTGCGCCCAGGTAGTGGCCGAGGAAGGATTTGGTGATGGCAATCATCGCAATGATTGGCGCCATCCAGGCGATAACCGGTGCGTTAAAGTGGTTAGCCAGGTAAGACAGGATAGAGATGTTCTGCGCTTTTGCAGCCGCCAGGTCAGCCGGGCTCAGGCTCAGCACGCAGCTGAAGACGAAGAACATGACGGTCAGCACCATCATGATGTGTGCACGAGCCAGAATGCTGGAGCATTTTTTCTCAGCGCCTTCGCCGTACTCTTCACGCTTCGCTACCGCGAAGGAGGAGATGATCGGGGAGTGGTTGAAGGAGAACACCATCACCGGAATAGCCAGCCACAGGGTCATCCACAGGCCGCTGCCGGTTGCCGGCGTTGCGCTGAAGGACAGGGTTTCAAAAGCCGCACCGCTCCAGTTAGGAATCAGATACAGCGCCAGAACCATCAGAGCCGCAACAAACGGGAATACCAGGATGCTCATCGCCTTCACGATCATCTGCTCGCCGAAGCGCACGATAGTCATCATGCCGACAATCAGGATCAGAGAAAGAATCGCACGCGGTGGAGAAGCCATGCCCAACTGGTGGGTAATGAAGCTGTCTACGGTATTGGTGATTGCCACGCTGTAAACCAGCAGGATTGGGTAGATAGCGAAGAAGTACAGCAGGGTAATCAGCTTACCTGCGCCAACCCCAAAGTGCTCTTCTACAACTTCGGTGATGTCTTCGCCCGGGTTTTTACCGGACAGCACGAAGCGGGTCATACCGCGGTGTGCGAAGAAGGTCATTGGGAAAGCCAGAATCGCCATGATGAACAGCGGGATCAGGCCACCAACGCCGGCGTTGATTGGCAGGAACAGGACGCCTGCACCGATTGCCGTGCCGTACAGGCCCAGCATCCACATGGTGTCGGTCTTGCGCCATGCGCCTTTTTTCTCAGCAGAGACAATACTGCCGGTTTGAGTGGTTTCCATTTACATCTCCAAAGGAATGTTTCGTGCAATGTTGAAAAATTCGCCGTTAAAACGCTATCAAGGTCTTAACGGCTGAAACTAAATTCTGGCCGCGGGCATTTTTGTAGTAGTTGTGTCCCGTAACTATCGGCGGGCGGAAAGATACAGTTATGTCATCTATGTATCAGTGATCGCGATCCCAAATGCGATAATCCACCTTTGTTACGCAACAAATCCGCATAACAGTCTGTTCATATACATCTAAGTGATATTTATAGTCGCGAAGCCTATCACTAGCCGATGATGCAATAAATTAAACCCGACCAAATAACTCGGTTTTTGCCAGAGAAAGTACCTAAAACAGCGTTTTTTAACGAGTATTTGCATCAGGGCGTGATGTTTGTGCTTTTGAGTGTGAGCGCAATCGATTAAATGGCTTCGGGAAGGGGGAAAAAGAAGGGCGACCGCTGGCCGCCCTGGAAGGTTAACGCACGATTTCGTAGCAGGGGATGTAGGCGCTGCCCGGCAGCTTCATGCGGTGCTGGGCGACAAAGCCCTGCAGAAGAACGTCCATGCGCCTCATCATCTCCGGGTCACCGTGCAGCTTGTACGGGCCGTATTTCTCGATGGCGTGAATACCGGCTTCTTTGACGTTACCCGCCACGATACCCGAGAAGGCACGGCGCAGCGATGCCGCCAGTTTTTCCGCAGGCTGATCCGGATAGAGCTGCAGGTTAGCCATGTTTTCGTGGGTGGGTTCAAACGGCATTTGCAGGTCGGGCGAAATGCGAATGGACCAGTTGAAGCCGTAGGCATCGCCGGTTTCACGGCGGTTTTCTTTCACCTGAGGCATGG
The DNA here is from genome assembly GCF_042138895.1 of Cedecea selenatireducens. Taxonomy (NCBI): domain Bacteria; kingdom Pseudomonadati; phylum Pseudomonadota; class Gammaproteobacteria; order Enterobacterales; family Enterobacteriaceae; genus Cedecea; species Cedecea selenatireducens. The sequence continues at coordinate 61,552 of NZ_JBHIKW010000007.1, forward strand.
CTTTTTTCATCACGCGGGCGACTTCTGTCGCGTCATCGATGATGATTTTGTAGTGACGGCGCGCCTGCTCGCCCAGGGTGCTAACGATAAATTCATCCAGCACGCGGAAATAATCGGCGCTTTCTTTCGGCCCGGTGAGGATCAGTGGCAGAACCTGATCGTGGTTATGCGGATTCATCAGAATACCGAGCAGGTACAGCAGCTCTTCTGCGGTACCAACCCCGCCAGGGAAGATAATAATGCCGTGGGCAATACGGACAAATGCCTCAAGCCGTTTTTCAATATCCGGCATGATGATCAGTTCATTGACCAGCGGGTTAGGCGGCTCAGCGGCGATGATAGAGGGTTCCGTCAGGCCGATGAAGCGGCCTTCTTTGTAACGCTGCTGGGCGTGGCCCACGGCGGCACCTTTCATCGGTGCTTCCATCGCACCCGGCCCACAGCCGGTACAAATATTCAGCTCACGCAGCCCAAGCTGGGTGCCCACACGGCGAGCATAGAGGTATTCATTTTCGTTAATGGAGTGGCCGCCCCAGCAAACCACCAAGTTTGGCGCTTCACCGACGTGCAGCGCACGGGCATTTCGTAGAATAGAAAACACCATATTGGTGATATGAATAGAGTTTTCTTTATTTAAATGTTGGAAACGGCCTGCATTGTCGATTTGGCCGTTAACAAACAGAATATCGCGCAGGACGGCAAACAGGTTAGCCTGCAGTGCACGGATGATACGGCCGTCGACAAAGGCGTCTTCCGGGGGATTAATCAGTTCGAGTTTTACGCCACGTTCACGACGCAACACGTTGATGTCAAAGCTCTGATAGCGGGACAGCAGCTCTTTGCTGCTGTCGGTTTGACTGCCGGAATTAAGAACCGCCAGCGAGCAGTTACGAAACAGTTGGTAAAGGTCGCTGCTGGCGGTGCGTTTAAGCATATCGACTTCCAGCTGCGACAACATATCCATTGAGCCAAGCGGGCTAATATGTGTAATCAAGTGAACTCCTTACGGAACGAAAAGTGCCGTTCTCACAGATTACAATAGCCCTGGCTTATTCACTTTAACAACCCGTAAACCGCATTCACTTTTGGCGCTGCGAGCTATTTCGCAATTATTGGCGAGTCAGGCGGCCAAAAGCAGGATGGAAATCGGTATTGGTTCGCCACGGGTTAATGTCCAGGCCGCCGCGGCGCGTATAGCGTGCGTAGACGCTAAGCGTTTGTGGCCGGCAGAAGCGCTGCAGGTCATTAAAGATGCGCTCCACGCACTGCTCGTGAAACTCGTTGTGATGGCGGAAGGAAACCAGATAGCGAAGCAGCTTTTCACGGTCGATTTTCGGGCCGCGATAGCGAATTTGCACGGAACCCCAGTCTGGCTGATGGGTTATCAGGCAGTTGGACTTCAGCAAGTGGCTAACCAGCGTCTCTGCTACGATCTCATCGCCCGCGGCCTGCTGGAGGTAATCCGCGTTGAAGTCGTAGCTGTCGATAGCGATGTCCTGCTCGTCGATGCACTCGCCTCCAAAGGCGGCGATTTCCTGGCCTTCGAGCTCATGCAGGCGGAAAAGCACCACGCTAACGTCACCTTCGGCGCAGGCGCTCAGGTCGCGCTTCAGGGTTTCCTGGACGGTTTCCCAGTCGGCGAAGCGCGTCTGGTTAAAGCTGTTCAGGTAGAGCTTGAAGCTTTTTGATTCCACCAGATTCACGCTATTGGCATCCAGCTGCACATGGCCCACGGCGACCTGCGGCAGGCCGTTGTTGTTTAGCCAGGACAGTTCGTAAAGCGTCCAGATGTCACCGCCGCTGAACGGCAGGCTGTCGGCGTGAAGGCCAAGCGGGTCGCGATTCAGGCTGCGCGGTACGGCCTGCAGCAGCGATGGCTGGTATTGATCCTGATAAGCGGTTGGCTTACCCAGCGTCAGGCCACTTAGAGCCTGGTGATTTTCGTAGGACATGTTTCACCGAGATAAAGGTACAATTGGCTTTTATTGTACCCCAGCCTACGCGAGTGAGAAATTAATGAACGAAGTCGCCTTTGCCCTCAAAGAGTTTACCCGCCGTTTTTGCGATCGGTGGCAGGAAGAAACGGGAGGCTGGCCCGCCAGTGAAGCGTTATACGGCATTCCGTCCCCGTGTATTGTGACGACTACGGGCGGCGATGTGCGCTGGCAGCCACAGCCGTTTACGCCCGACGCCGATTTAAGCGCCGTGGAGCGAGCGTTGGATATTTCTCTCCAGCCTGCCGTCGAGGCGTTTTACACCACGCAGTTTGCCGGAGATATGCCCGCCGTGCACGGTAACACCGCGCTAACGCTGCTGCAGACATGGAGTGAGGACGATTTCGTGCGGGTGCAGGAGAACCTGATTGGTCACCTGGTGACGCAGAAGCGCCTGAAATTGTCGCCGACGTTGTTTTTAGCTACCACGGAAGATGAAATGGAAGTCGTTTCTCTGTGCAACTTGACGGGCGAAGTCGTGATTGAGAAAATCGGCACCCCGCAGCGCATCGTGCTTTCCGCTTCTCTCCCTGATTTCCTCCATGCCCTGACACCGCAGGTGGTTTAGCTTTTTTACCCAGAGTCTTGTGAGAGATCTCTTACATGCGTTGTGAGAGATCGCTACATTTAGCGACAGATGAAAGCGACTCTCATTTGCTGATGTTCATATAAAACAATGAGTTATTTTTATTTTCGGATAGTTCCGAATGAAAGTTTTTGCCCGTGACTCCGCTGCATCCCTTGTCACAAGCGGGTAAATAGAGGATTCTATATCCATCGACAGGACGTCGACGTAATGAAGGAGATATCAGGATGATGCCGCTTCATCACGAACAGGAACCCGCCGGGATGGCGTACAGGGAAGGCTTCATAGATGAAGCATGGATCACTCAGGAAGAGTAATGGACACCTCCAGGATGGAGAAAGAGAGCCGTAACAGGAGTACGGTGGGTCAGGAAGACTCAAGGAACTAGCGTCAGGGTGATGCAGGACACCATCAGGATGACGGTCGCAGGAAGCTTTAGCGATGGATTGTCGGTCAGGAGACCAGAGGACAAAGTTGTCACGGATGAGCAGGGAGCACGAAAAGTAGCCGGATTAGCTGCGAAACGAACCGGGAGCACTGTGTAAACAGTGCTCCCTTTTTTTATGCCTTTTTCACGCGCAGAGAAGAAGTGTTATTCTGTTCCGCTCTTTTTCACTGAAGTATGAGGTTTCCATGGAGCGCCAGAAGCTGGTTCGCCGCCATTTACTCACCCTTGAGCAGATCCTGCGCGATCACGCCCTCTGGCAGGGCCTGCCTCCGGATCCGTCGGCTTTTGAGAGCACGCAGCCTTTCTGCATGGATACGCTGCAGCCTCATGAATGGCTGCAATGGGTATTGATCCCCCGTATGAATGCGCTGCTGGACAGCCAGCATCCTTTGCCAAATGCGTTTGCCGTTGCGCCTTATTACGAAATGGCGCTGGATGCTACGCATGCGGTACGCGAACCCCTTCTCGCCGTGCTGTTTGAGCTGGACGCACTGTTTGAGGCGGAACAGGACTGATGCTGGAGATTATTTACCAGGATGAGTGGCTGGTTGCGGTAAACAAACCGTCCGGCTGGCTGGTGCACCGTAGCTGGCTGGACAGGCACGAAAAAGTCGTGGTGATGCAAACCGTTCGCGACCAGATTGGCCAGCATGTTTTTACCGTGCATCGCCTTGACCGGCCAACCTCTGGCGTACTGCTGATGGGGTTATCCAGCGAGGTTGGACGCCTGCTGTCGCAGCAGTTTGAGCAGCACCAGATGCAGAAGCGTTACCATGCCGTGGTGCGTGGCTGGCTCGAGGATGAAGCGGTGCTGGATTATCCGCTGGTGGAAGAGCTGGATAAAATCGCCGATAAGTTTAGCGACCAGGATAAAGCCCCGCAGCCTGCGGTGACGCATTATCGTGGCTTAGCGACGGTCGAGATGCCGGTGGCCGTAGGACGTTATACTACCGCTCGCTACAGCCTGGTGGAGCTTGAGCCAAAGACCGGCCGTAAACACCAGCTTCGTCGGCATTTGTCGCATCTTCGCCATCCCATTATTGGTGATTCCAAACACGGTGATTTGCGCCAGAACCGAGGCGCGGCGGAACATTTTGGCTGCGAGCGTCTGATGCTGCATGCCAGCCAGCTCTCGTTAAACCATCCGGTTACCGGAGAGCCGCTGACGATCCGGGCGGGACTGGATGACACCTGGATGCAAATGCTGACAAAATTTGGCTGGCGCGGCCAGCTGCCGGATGTTGAAAATATTGAGTTTGATCCGGCGAGCAGCCAGGATAAGCCTTGTCCCTAATTCTTAAGGAGTTACCGATGGCCGAAGTGGGTATTTTTGTAGGCACAATGTACGGCAACGCGCTGTTAGTGGCGGAAGAAGCCGAAACCATTCTTAAAAAACACGGCCATCAGGCAAAGGTGTTTGAAGATCCTGAACTGGCGGACTGGCAGTATTACCGCAACCATTATGCGCTGGTGGTGACGTCCACGACCGGGCAGGGCGATCTGCCGGACAGTATTGTCCCGTTGTTCCAGGCCATTAAAGATCGGCTGGGCTTCCAGCCTGAGCTACATTACGGACTGATTGCCCTGGGTGACAGCAACTACGACCATTTCTGCGGCGGGGGTAAGCAGTTTGATGCCATGCTTCAGGAGCAGGGGGCAACGCGGATTTCTGACGTGCTGACTATTGACGCCAACGACCACCCGGAGCCTGAAGTCATTTCTGGCCCGTGGGTTGAGCAGTGGGCGACTTTGCTGAAATGAGTGCAGGCAGGGCGGAAAAGCCATGCCTGGCCGCCCTGAAAAATCTTAATTAAGCGTTTGATCGTGCTCGCGACGGTAGGCGCCGGGAGAGGTGTTGAACCTTTTTCCGAACGTACGGGTAAAGGACTGCTGCGAATCAAAACCGTAGCGTACCGAGATATCGAGGATTTTATCCTCGGTATTTTTCAGATCTTCCGCCGCCAGCTGCAGCTTGCGTTCACGAATGTAGGCACCGAGGCTCTTCCCCGCCCAGTCTGAGAACATCCGCTGTAAGTACCACTTCGAGTAGCCGGACTGCCTGGCGACTTCTTCAATACGCAGCGGGCGCTGCATGTTGCCGTCGACCCACTCAAGCAGAGATTCCATAAAATCTTTAGGCATGGACATATCACCTCCTTCTACATCTTGATCGTTCGATGATTGATAAACCTATTCCCACCAGGAGTCGAAGACCTGGTGTGATTTGCTGACTGCCAGTATTTGCCCCATTTCCGGCGTTAGCAGCTGGTAGCCGCGGCCCGCGCTTGCGGCAGCGATGCGGCGGAAGGGCTCGTCCCAGCTATGGTTCGCCAGCGCAAATCGACCCGCATGTCCCGGCACCATCGTTTTAGCGCCCAGCTCATCCGTGGCCTGCGCCGCTTCTTCCGGCATCATGTGAATGTACTTCCAGCCTTCGTCGTACTGGCCGTTTTCCATAATGGCGAGATCGATATCGTTAAACTGTTCGCCAATTTGCTTAAAGTGGGGGCCATAGCCGGTGTCGCCGCTGTAATAAACTTTCCGCTGCGGGGTGACCAACATAAAGCTGGCCCACAGCGTTTTGTTGCCGGTTAAACCGCGGCCGGAGAAATGACGAGCCGGCAGAGCGTGGATCGTTAACTCGCTATCAATAGCCACTTTTTCCTGCCAGTCGAGTTCGTGGATGAGCGTTGGATCAAAGCCCCAGGCTTCAAAGTGCGCGCCAACGCCCAGCGGGGTGACGATCTGCTTAATTTTCGGTTTCAGCGCGCGTAATGTCGGGTAGTCCAGATGATCCCAGTGATCGTGAGAGATAATCAGGGTGTCGATTTCCGGCATATCCTCCGCTCGCCACGGATAGTCTCCGGCAAAGGCCTTGTTCAGAAAGGCGAACGGCGCGGCATAGTGGCTGAATACCGGATCGATAAGAATGCGTTTGCCACCGAGCTGGATAAACCAGGACGAGTGCCCGAGCCACACCACCAGATCCTGTTGCTTATCAAGCGCGGCCAGGTCGGTTTTGACCAGCGGCAGGGGACGATCGGGTTTTACCGTATCCGGCCGGGAGAAGAAGAAATCCCACAGCGCCGCCAGGCGACCTCGCTTGTCTGTCATCATTGGCGTGTCTTGCTGATTGTGGAATTTGCCGTCGCGGTACTGGGGCGATTGCTGGATGCGTTCGAGACGGCTGCCCTGCGGCAATTTGCCAAATTCAGTCATCGGGAACAGCGCAGCGCTAGTGGCAGTAAGGCCTAATAACATAATCACGACCATGAATTTTAGGGTTAACGAACGCTTGCCAGAATGCGCGGCAGCCATAAAGGATTCTCTTGGGATTTATGCGGGTAATATTGCTATTGAGTGAGTAAACACTCATTATAGGCAGGTAAGGTCAACCGTCAACAAAATTTACGGTATGATAAAGAACATGACGTTCAGCGATCGTTTCTATCCAGCGTTCGCTGAAATCCTATCCATACAGATAACTGGCTTGTGAGGAACCGTGGCTCGTCCAAAAAGTGAAGATAAACGATTAGCATTACTCGATGCGGCTACCGATGCGATTGCGGAGCTGGGATTAGGGGCGGCAACGTCTTTAATTGCCAGAAAGGCGGGCGTGGCCGAAGGGACGTTGTTCCGTTATTTCCCGACCAAAGACGAGTTGCTGAATGCAGTTTATCTTCATCATAAGCGAGATCTCGGCAGCGAGCTGATGAAGACTTATGACCGCCACGCGCCAAGTAAAGAGCGCTCAAGAACGGTGTGGGGAAACTATATCGACTGGGGGCTGGTGAACATTAACGCTCGTAAAGCGATGCGCCAGCTGGCCGTTTCCGGCAAGATCACGTCTGAAACGCTGGAGCAGGTTTACCAGGCGTATCCTGACCTGCGGGATTTGTCGAAGGAGTGCGTGACCAACGAGGCGTTGACCGGCATTGAATCGTCCTTTGCCGATGCTATTTTCTTCGGGCTGGCGGAAACCACGATGGAATTTGCCGGGCGTGAACCTTCGCGCAGGGAAGAGTACAAATCCGCCGGGTTTGACGTGATGTGGCGCGGCATGACCAAAGGCTAAGCCGCAGCACGTTTATCTCTACAGGCAAAGAGGGCGCTGAACATTTCCCCTTTGCCTTTAATGCCGCGTTCAAATCTGGTACTTCTTCGCCTCACGCGCAACGTTATCCATTTCGTCCAGCAGCTCCAGAATTTCAGGTTCCATCTCTTCCGGCGCGGTGCCGCTGCGTAATTCGTGTTCCAGCGTCTGACAGAGTTTTTTCATGCGCGGAACGCCGCTGTAGCTGCAGCTGCCGTGGAGCTTATGGACGATATCGATAAGTCCTTCGGGTTTGTCGCCAACCAGCTGTTCTTCCAGAATATTTCTCACTTCCGGCAAAAACTCCAGCAGCATTTCAAGCATCTCGCGGGCCAGATCGGCTTTGTTCGCGGCCTGATGCAGCGCCAGGTTCCAATCCAGCGTTTTATTGATGTTAATAGCCGGAGGTGCCGGTTCTTCCTGCTGGGCAGGAAGCAAGCCGATGTTGCCCGGATGGTAGCGCATCAGCAGGCGATGCAGCTTTTCCTCTTCAATCGGCTTGGCCAGATAGTCGTTCATGCCGGCGCTCATCAGCTTCTCTTTTTGCCCTGCCAGCGCGTGCGCGGTGACGGCTATCACCGGGGTTTGCTGATGATGTGGCAGCTGGCGTATCAGTTCGCAGGCACGAATTCCGTCCATTTCCGGCATTTGAATGTCCATTAAAATAATGTCGATATTCATCTGCCTGGCGCGTTCCAGCGCCTGTGAGCCGCTTTCGCACAGCACCACCTGCTGCACTCTGTCTTCCAGCAGGGCGCCTATCAGCTTCAGGTTTGCCGGGTTGTCATCCACCGCCATGACCGCCATCGGCAGCTTATCGTCCTGCTCAATAAACGGCAGCGTCAGATTCGCTTTAGGGCAGCTTTCTAGCAGCATTGGGAACAGACGCGTGGAGGTGATAGGTTTTAACAGACAGCCCGCCACGCCCTGGCGTTTAAGCTCCTCAGCGCCAACCTGAGTGTGGCAAGGCAGCGCCAGAATCAGGCAGTCCGCCATGGTCACCGCTTTGGCGAGCTTAGGGTTCGCCAGCGTGAGCGTTTCCGTAAAGGTGACGGGAATACCGCACAGCAGGATATCAAAATGCTCGTCTGGCAGCCCGGACAGCGACGGGCTGTGGACCACTTCCAGCGGGGTGTTCTGCAACAAATTCAGCGTACTCTGCGCGGCGGTGCCGTTTGGTTCAACGTAACCCAGGCGCTTGCCCGCCAGTTTGTCCATCGCCTGCCTGTCGTTGACGGCATTCGAGTTCAGGTCGAGGCTGATGTGAAACCAGAAGGTTGAGCCACGATGAGGTTTGCTGTGGAAGGAGATATCGCCGCCCATCTCATTGACCAGTTTCTGGGTGATAACCAACCCAAGGCCCGTACCGCCGTGGCGGCGCGAGATACTTGCATCTGCCTGGCGAAAAGCCTGGAAGAGCCGCGACTGCTCCTGTTCAGGAATGCCGATTCCGGTATCGTGGATCTGCATTTCAATCTGAACTTTGTTATTCCCTTCCGCGCGTTTTTCCACCAGCAGGTCGATGTTGCCAGTTTCGGTAAACTTAATGGCGTTGCCCACCAGGTTAGTGACGACCTGCTGCAGGCGCAGAGGATCGCCTATCACGTTGTCCGGCACGTCATTTTTGATGTTGAGCGTCAGCTCAAGGCCCTTGTCATGGGCAGAATGTGCCAGCAACGTGACTACTTCATCCAGCGTATTGCGCAGCGGGAACGGAATGGACTCCAGCATCAGCTTGCCCGCTTCCAGCTTGGAGAAGTCCAGCACGTCGTTAATGATAGTGAGTAAGTTATTGGCCGAACGTTCAATCGTATAGAGATGGTCGCGCTGGGTGGGATTCAAGTCCGTTTTTAACGTCAGACGGGTGAAGCCGATAACCCCGTTAAGCGGCGTACGCAGCTCATGGGACATGTTTGCCAGAAATTCGGATTTAATACGGGCGGCTTCCTGCGCACGTTTCTTGGCAAGATCGAGCTCCACGTTCTGAATTTCCATCTGCTCGAGGGTTTCGCGCAGGTCGGATGTGGCCTGATCAACGTTGTGCTGCATCTCTTCGTGGTAGGCGGTCAGCGACATTGCCATTGAGTTAATGCCGTTTTTCAGCATATCCAGTTCGCCGAGCATAAATCCTTCCACCCGGCTATCCAGCTGCCCACGGCGGATGCGGTCAACGGTATTCACCATGTTGCGAATCGGCCCGGTCACGTCGCGCATCAGGCGGTAGGCAAACAGCATCGCGATCCCGATGCAGAACAGCATCATCAGCGTGGAAATAAAGATCTCGCGGTACTGTTGAAGCCGAACCGACTTGAGATCCAGCTCCATGGCTACATAGCCAAGCGTGCTGTTGCTCTGCTTAACGCTGGTTTCAGCAGATTCATCCGGCGAATATCTTTCGGAAATAATCGGCATCCGCAGGATCATCACGTCGCCGGCCCGGTTTACGGTGAGATCGGTCGGCAGCTTTGCCCCATCGGGCAGCTTCAGGCGAACGGCGTTATGCTGAAAATTAGAGGTAACGAACAGCTTATTGCTTTCATCGTAAATAGAGATGCCGCGCACGATGTCCGAATGGCGTCGGTGCAGCACGCTGACCAGTTGGCGAATCGACTCCCGGCTATGGAAGTTCATTCCATACTCGCTGGAAACCGCCAGCGGTTCGATAATGCTGGCGCCCGCATCCTCCAGCTGGCGCTGTAAGTCATTGTAACGGTGGACAACGAAAAAGATGCTGAGCAGCAAACCGACCAAAAGCGTCGGGGCCAGAATCAGGATCATCATGCGTGCGCGCAGGCTGTAGTTGGTCATGGGGTTCCGATATGGGACAATAAAAGCAACAGTGACATTCGAGAACATATCTACTTACATCATGGCGCAATTCTACTCTGCAAAGCGACGCGATACGAATCGTGAATTACTTACCGTGACCGTAACCGACCTTGACCCGTTCGGTCAGGGCGTTGCACGTCACAAAGGCAAGGCGCTGTTTATTCGTGGCGCGTTGCCGGGCGAACAGGTCGAGGTTCGCATTACTGAAGATAAGCGTAGCTACGCTCAGGCAGAGGTAAAGCGCCGTTTAAACGACAGCCCTGAGCGCGTAAAACCTCGCTGCCCGCATTTTGGCGTCTGCGGGGGGTGCCAGCAGCAGCACGTTAGCGTGGCGCTGCAGCAGGAGGCGAAGTCAAAAGCGCTTGGGCGCATGATGGGCGAGCGCGAACAGCCGCGCCTGGTGGACGACATTATTTCTGCTGATTCATGGGGATACCGCCGTCGCGCACGGCTGGGGTTGAATTATCAGCCCCGTACGCAAACCCTACAGATGGGCTTTCGTAAGGCGAGCGACAAGGCGCTGGTGGATATTCACCATTGCCCCGTGCTGGCGCCCCGGCTTGAAGCATTACTTGAACCTTTACGCCTGTGCTTGTCTGAATTAAGTATCGTCAACCGTCTTGGGCACGTGGAGCTGGTTCTGGCCGACGGCGGGCCGCTGATGGTGCTGCGGCATTTGGCCCCGCTCAGTCAGGGTGACCGGCAAAAACTGGAACGGTTTTCGCATTCCCATGAGGTGGCATTGTTCCTCGCCCCGGACAGCGACAGCCTGGAATCGCTGGCGGAGGACGAGCCCTGGTATCATTCAGACGGGCTACGCTTAACCTTTAGCCCACGAGATTTCATCCAGGTGAATGATGCGGTGAACCAGCAAATGGTGGCCAGAGCTATCGAGTGGTTGGAGGTGCAGCCTGAGGATCGGGTGCTAGATTTGTTCTGCGGAATGGGGAATTTTACCCTGCCGTTGGCAAAACGAGCCGCCGCGGTGGTGGGCGTTGAAGGCGTTGCTGCGCTGGTAGCGAAAGGTGAATATAATGCTCAGCGTAATTCGCTGAAAAACGTCACATTCTTCCATGAAAACCTGGAAGATGACGTGACGCGTCAGCCGTGGGCGCAGCAAGGATTTACTAAAATATTGCTCGACCCGGCGCGGGCCGGTGCGGCGGGCGTTATGCAGCACGTCATCAAGCTGGCGCCGAGCCGCGTGGTGTACGTTTCCTGTAACCCGACCACGCTGGCACGCGACAGCGAAGCGTTGCTGGCCGCCGGGTACCACATTAAACGACTGGCCATGCTCGATATGTTCCCCCACACCGGGCATCTGGAGTCTATGGCGCTCTTTGAGCGTAATTAAAAGGGTTAATCAGGCGCATTGGCCTGAGTGTTAGCCCGACAGGAGAGGATAATGGTTGCGGTAAGAAGTGCACATATCAACAAAGCTGGCGAATTTGCGCCCGAAAAATGGATTGCAAGCCTCGGGATTTCCAACCAGCAGTCGTGTGAACGCTTAGCCGAAACCTGGGCGTATTGTGAACGCCAGACCAAAGGACATCCCGACGCCGAGCTGCTGTTGTGGCGTGGCGTGGAGATGGTCGAAATCCTCTCGATGCTGAGTATGGACAACGATACGCTGCGCGCCTCGCTGCTGTTCCCGCTGGCGGACGCGGGCGTGGTCAGTGAAGAAGTGATGCTGGAAAGCGTCGGCAAACAGGTGGTTACCCTGATTCACGGCGTGCGTGACATGGACGCTATTCGCCACCTTAAAGCGACCCACAACGACTCCGTTTCTTCCGACCAGGTGGACAACGTTCGCCGGATGCTGCTGGCGATGGTGGACGACTTCCGCTGCGTGGTCATTAAGCTTGCGGAACGTATCGCCCATCTGCGCGAAGTGAAAGACGCGCCGGAAGATGAGCGCGTGCTGGCTGCGAAAGAATGTACCAATATCTATGCGCCGCTGGCGAACCGCCTGGGCATTGGCCAGCTTAAGTGGGAGCTGGAAGATTACTGCTTCCGCTACCTGCACCCGGAAGAATACAAGCGTATAGCGAAGCTGCTGCACGAGCGCCGTATCGATCGCGAGCAGTACATCGACGATTTTGTCGGCACGCTGCGCTCTTCGATGAAAGAAGAGGGCGTAAAGGCTGAAGTTTATGGCCGACCAAAACATATCTACAGCATTTGGCGCAAGATGCAGAAAAAGCATCTCGCGTTTGACGAACTGTTTGACGTGCGCGCCGTGCGCATCGTCGCCGAGCGCCTGCAGGACTGCTACGCGGCGCTGGGGATAGTCCACACTCACTTCCGCCACCTGCCGGATGAGTTTGACGACTATGTCGCAAACCCTAAACCGAATGGCTACCAGTCCATTCACACCGTGGTGCTCGGCCCGAACGGCAAAACCATAGAGATACAGATCCGCACCAGGCAGATGCATGAAGATTCCGAGCTGGGCGTGGCCGCGCACTGGAAGTACAAAGAGGGCAATGCGCGCAGCGGCAGCTCAGGTCATGAAGACCGCATTGCGTGGCTGCGCAAGCTTATCGCCTGGCAGGAAGAGATGTCCGACTCCGGCGAGATGCTCGACGAAGTCCGCAGCCAGGTCTTTGACGACCGGGTGTACGTGTTTACGCCGAAGGGGGATGTTGTTGACCTGCCGGCCGGCTCGACGCCGCTGGACTTCGCCTACCACATCCACAGCGATGTCGGGCATCGCTGCATCGGGGCGAAAATCGGCGGGCGCATCGTGCCGTTCACCTACCAGCTGCAGATGGGCGACCAGATTGAAGTCATTACCCAGAAACAGCCAAACCCGAGCCGCGACTGGCTGAACCCAAACCTGGGATACATCACGACCAGCCGCGGGCGCGCGAAGATCCATAACTGGTTCCGCAAGCAGGATCGGGACAAGAACATTCTTGCCGGTCGCCAGATCCTGGACGACGAAATTGAGCATCTGGGGATCAGCCTGAAAGAGGCTGAGAAAACGCTGCTGCCGCGCTACAACTTCAACGAAATTGAAGAGCTGCTGGCGGCCATCGGCGGGGGGGATATCCGCCTCAATCAGATGAGCAACTACCTGCAGGCGCAGTTTAATAAGCCGAGCGCAGAAGAACAGGATGCCGCCGCGCTGCGTCAGCTGACGCAAAAAACCTATGCCCCGCCGCAGTCGCGCAGCAAAGACAATGGCCGCGTCGTTGTGGAGGGCGTAGGAAATCTTATGCACCACATCGCCCGCTGCTGTCAGCCGATTCCGGGAGATGAAATCGTCGGCTTCATCACCCAGGGGCGAGGGATCTCGATTCACAGTGCGGACTGTGACCAGCTTGCAGAGCTGCAGTCTCATGCGCCGGAACGTATCGTTGATGCCGTTTGGGGGGAAAGCTACTCCAGCGGCTATTCGCTGGTGGTGCGCGTGACGGCGAACGATCGCAGCGGTCTGCTACGCGACATCACGACGATTCTGGCGAACGAAAAGGTTAACGTGCTTGGCGTTGCCAGCCGAAGCGACACGAAGCAGCAGCTGGCCACTATCGATATGACCATTGAGATCTACAACCTGCAGGTGCTTGGCCGCGTGCTGGGCAAGCTGAATCAGGTGCCGGATATTATCGACGCTCGCAGGCTGCACGGCTAATTTATTGCCCCTCACTCCTGAGAACGATTCTACTCGATCCAGTTCCCTCTCCCTTTTAGGGAGAGGGTTAGGGTGAGGGTAAAAAAACAAGGAATAACAATGACTCAAATCGACCGCCTGCTCGGGATCATGCAACGCCTGCGCGATCCTGAAAATGGCTGCCCGTGGGATCGCGAACAAACCTTTGCCACCATCGCCCCTTACACTCTCGAAGAAACTTATGAAGTGCTCGATGCCATTAACCGCGAAGATTTTGACGATCTGCGCGGTGAGCTGGGCGATCTTCTATTCCAGGTGGTTTTTTACGCACAGATGGGGCAGGAAGAAGGGCGCTTTAATTTTGAGGATATCTGTCGGGGCATCAGCGACAAGCTTGAGCGTCGCCACCCGCATATCTTTGCTGACGGAGACGCCACGACCAGCGGTGAAGTGCTGGCGAAGTGGGAGCAAATCAAAATTGAAGAGCGCGCGCAGAAGGCACAACACTCTGCACTCGACGATATCCCCGAGGCGCTGCCCGCGCTGATGCGGGCGCAAAAAATCCAGAAACGCTGCTCAAACGTCGGCTTCGACTGGAAGACGCTTGGCCCGGTGCTGGATAAAGTGCACGAAGAAATTGACGAAGTGATGTTTGAAGCCCAGCAGGCCGTGGTGGATGAGGCAAAACTGGAAGAAGAAGTGGGCGATTTATTGTTCGCTACCGTCAATCTGGCTCGTCATCTGGGCACCAAAGCCGAGGTCGCTTTACAAAAAGCGAACCGAAAATTTGAGGCCCGTTTCCGAAAAGTGGAAGCGATTGTTGCCGCTCAGGGGCTGACCATGGAGCAGGCGGGGCTGGAGATTATGGAAAAGGCCTGGCAGGAAGTGAAACGCCAGGAAACTGATATCTAAAGCGTTTTTGCTATCAAGTGCGCTTTATGGCGCTTTTTATTTAACAAGCGATTGATTTGCGTCAAAAACATTTATCACGGAAGGGCTATTTTCTTAGCCTGACTGTGGGGCCAGGAGAAAATCCACAGGACAGAATGAATGTTTGTGGCACCCATGCTGTTCGGGTATACTGCTTTCCCGTCCTGGTTATTCCATCGTCTTTAAACCTAACTTCTCAGGTTCAGCATGACAACGAACTATATTTTTGTGACCGGCGGGGTCGTATCCTCTCTGGGTAAAGGCATTGCCGCAGCCTCCCTCGCAGCTATTCTTGAAGCCCGTGGCCTCAACGTATCCATCATGAAACTCGATCCGTACATCAACGTCGATCCGGGTACCATGAGCCCTATTCAACATGGGGAAGTGTTCGTTACCGAAGACGGCGCTGAAACCGACCTGGATTTGGGTCACTACGAGCGCTTTATCCGTAACAAGATGAGCCGCCGTAACAACTTCACCACCGGCCGTATCTATTCTGACGTTCTGCGTAAAGAACGCCGTGGTGACTATCTTGGCGCGACCGTGCAGGTTATCCCGCACATCACCAATGCCATTAAAGAACGTATTCTGGAAGGCGGCGAAGGCCACGACGTGGTGCTGGTTGAAATCGGCGGTACCGTCGGTGACATCGAATCCCTGCCGTTCCTGGAAGCGATTCGCCAGATGGCGGTAGAAGTGGGCCGTGAGCACACCCTCTACATGCATCTGACGCTGGTGCCTTACATGGCCGCAGCCGGTGAAGTGAAAACTAAGCCGACTCAGCACTCCGTAAAAGAACTGCTTTCCATTGGTATCCAGCCAGACGTGCTGATTTGCCGTTCTGACCGCGTTGTACCGGCCAACGAACGTGCGAAGATTGCATTGTTCTGTAACGTTCCAGAGAAAGCGGTAATCTCTCTGAAAGACGTCGATTCTATCTATAAAATTCCAGGCCTGTTGAAATCACAGGGGCTGGACGATTATATTTGTAAACGATTCAGCTTGAACGCGCCGGAAGCCAATCTGGCAGAATGGGAACAGGTTATCTACGAAGAAGCCAACCCAACGGGCGAAATCACCATCGGTATGGTCGGTAAGTACATAGAACTGCCGGATGCCTATAAATCGGTGATTGAAGCGCTGAAACACGGCGGGCTGAAAAACCGTCTGACCGTGAACATCAAGCTGATTGATTCACAGGATGTTGAAACTCGTGGCGTTGAGCTGCTGAAAGGTCTGGATGCTATCCTGATCCCTGGCGGCTTCGGCTATCGCGGCGTTGAAGGCAAAATTGCTACCGCGAGCTATGCCCGTGAAAACAACATCCCGTACCTCGGTATTTGCCTGGGTATGCAGGTTGCCCTTATCGAGTTCGCCCGTAACGTGGCGGGCATGGATAACGCCAACTCCACTGAATTTGTGCCAGACTGTAAGTACCCTGTGGTGGCATTGATCACCGAGTGGCGCGATGAAGAAGGCAACGTTGAAGTGCGCACCGAGAAGAGCGATCTGGGCGGCACCATGCGCCTCGGCGGGCAGCAATGTCAGCTGACCGACGGTAGCCTGGTTCGTCAGATGTACGGTGAGCCGACTATCGTTGAACGCCATCGCCATCGCTATGAAGTCAACAACATGTTGTTGAAACCGATTGAAGCAGCTGGTTTACGTGTTGCAGGTCGTTCCGGTGATGACCAACTGGTGGAAATCATTGAGGTGCCAAACCATCCATGGTTTGTTGCCTGCCAGTTCCACCCGGAATTCACTTCGACTCCGCGTGACGGGCACCCACTGTTTGCAGGCTTCGTGAAAGCCGCCGGTGAGTACCAGAAACGCCAGGCGAAGTAAGTAGAGTTAGAACGGCAACGCGCGACATTCTCGCGCGTTGTTTGTCTGGAGTTTTAGTTTAACGTTGTGACTTGAGGAAAACCTACTATGTCCAAAATTGTGAAAGTGATCGGTCGTGAAATCATCGACTCCCGCGGTAACCCGACTGTTGAAGCCGAAGTTCACCTGGAAGGCGGTTTCGTTGGTCTGGCAGCTGCACCATCAGGTGCTTCTACCGGTTCCCGTGAAGCTCTGGAACTGCGCGATGGCGACAAATCTCGTTTCATGGGTAAAGGCGTACTGAAAGCTGTTGCTGCTGTTAACGGCCCGATCGCTGAAGCTGTGCTTGGCAAAGATGCTAAAGACCAGGCTAACATCGATAAGATCATGATCGATCTGGATGGCACCGAGAACAAATCCAAGTTTGGCGCTAACGCCATCCTGGCTGTTTCTCTGGCTGCTGCTAAAGCTGCTGCTGCCTCTAAAGGCCTGCCGCTTTACGCTCACATCGCTGAACTGAACGGCACCCCAGGCAAATACTCTATGCCTCTGCCTATGATGAACATCATCAACGGCGGCGAGCACGCTGACAACAACGTTGATATTCAAGAGTTCATGATTCAGCCTGTTGGCGCAAAAACTCTGAAAGAAGCGGTACGTATCGGTTCTGAAGTGTTCCATAACCTGGCTAAAGTGCTGAAGTCCAAAGGTATGAACACCGCTGTTGGTGACGAAGGTGGCTACGCGCCTAACCTGGGTTCCAACGCAGAAGCGCTGGCTGTAATCGCTGAAGCGGTTAAAGCAGCAGGTTACGAGCTGGGTAAAGACGTTACTCTGGCAATGGACTGTGCAGCGTCTGAATTCTACAAAGACGGTAAATACGTTCTGGCTGGCGAAGGCAACAAAGCGTTCACCTCCGAAGAGTTCACTCACTTCCTGGAAAACCTGACCAAAGATTACCCAATCGTTTCTATCGAAGACGGTCTGGACGAATCTGACTGGGCTGGTTTCGCATACCAGACCAAAGTTCTGGGCGACAAAATCCAGCTGGTTGGTGACGATCTGTTCGTAACCAACACCAAGATCCTGAAAGAAGGTATCGAAAAAGGCATCGTTAACTCCATCCTGATCAAATTCAACCAGATCGGTTCCCTGACCGAAACTCTGGCTGCGATCAAAATGGCGAAAGACGCTGGCTACACTGCGGTTATCTCTCACCGTTCAGGCGAAACCGAAGACGCTACCATCGCTGACCTGGCTGTTGGTACCGCTGCTGGCCAGATCAAAACCGGTTCTATGAGCCGTTCTGACCGTGTTGCTAAGTACAACCAGCTGATTCGTATCGAAGAAGCACTGGCTGCACAGGGCACCCCAGCGCCGTTCAACGGTCTGAAAGAAGTTAAAGGCCAGTAATTTCTTACTGCTGCTTTAGACTTTGAAAAACCCGCTTCGGCGGGTTTTTTTTCGTCTTAAATTTAAAACCTTTCACATCAAATGCTTAATTAACGCTTATCTGTTGCGTCCTTCGGCCTGCTGGGCCAGGCTTGTCGGGTTATTCACATCAGGTCAGGAGACCGCATATGAAAGCAGCAGTAGTAAGTCAGAACCATTCAGTCGATATCGTTGATAAACCCGTGCGTTCGCTGGAGCATGGTGAAGCGCTGTTGGCTATGGAATGCTGTGGCGTTTGCCATACGGATTTGCACGTTAAAAACGGCGACTTTGGCGATGTTACCGGCACCACGCTGGGGCATGAAGGCATTGGCATCGTGAAGGCGATTGGGCCGGGTGTCAGCTCGCTGAAAGTAGGCGATCGGGCAAGCGTGGCCTGGTTCTTCCGCGGATGCGGCCACTGTGAATACTGTAATTCTGGTAATGAAACCCTGTGCCGTAGCGTAACCAATGCGGGCTTTACCGTAGACGGCGGCATGGCGGAAGAATGCATCGTGGTGGCTGACTATGCGGTAAAAGTGCCGGATGGCCTGGCATCTGCCGAAGCCAGCAGCATTACCTGTGCCGGGGTAACAACCTATAAAGCGGTAAAAGTTTCCCATATTAAGCCGGGCCAGTGGATTGCTATCTACGGTTTAGGTGGCCTCGGCAACCTCGCGCTGCAGTACGCCAAAAACGTCTTTAACGCGAAGGTTATTGCGGTTGACGTCAACGACGCTCAGCTCGAATTCGCCAAAGAGAGCGGGGCCGATCTGGTGATCAACTCCCGTAACGAAGACGCGGCAAAAATCATTCAGGAAAAAACCGGTGGTGCCCACGCCGCGGTAGTGACTGCCGTTGCTAAAGCAGCCTTTAACTCTGCCGTTGACGCTGTTCGTGCCGGGTCTCGTATCGTGGCCGTTGGCCTGCCGCCGGAGTCCATGAGCCTGAACATTCCTCGCCTGGTACTGGACGGCATTGAGGTTGTTGGCTCGCTGGTCGGTACGCGTCAGGACCTGACCGAGGCATTCCAGTTTGCAGCGGAAGGAAAGGTAACGCCGAAGGTGACGCTACGTCCTCTGGAGGACATTAATACCATTTTCCATGAAATGGAGAGCGGCAAGATCAAAGGCCGCATGGTGATTGATTTTAAACTGAAAAAATAATGAAGCAGGCCGGGAAGATCCCGGCCTTTTTTTTACAGCGAGCGAATAACTTCACGCAGCAGTCGAACCCGAGGTTCAATGCTGTTCAGCTCCAGGTATTCAGAAGGGGAATGGAAGCCCGCGCCTATAGGGCCAAATCCGTCCAGAGAAGGTATGCCAAGGGCCGCCGTGTGATTGGCGTCTGAGCCACCGCCTACCGCCTGCCAGCGGACTTCTACGTCGACAGCCTCACCGGCTTTTTCCACCAGCTTCATCAGCTTTTCCGTTTCGGCGGAAGGCGACATCGCTGGCGTTTGTGCCTGCTGTTCGACGGTTGTTAGCACATCTGGTTCGAACTGGCGCTGGCTGAACGACTGAACGGCCTCGTTAACCCGCAGATATTCGTCGTTATCATTGAAGCGAAGATCGACAATCATCTCCGCGCGATCCGCCACTATATTCGCCCCGACGCCGCCGGAAATAACGCCGGTGTTCAGCGTGGTACCCTTAGTCGGATCGGCCAAATCGCTTATCGCCAGCACCGCGTGAGCGAGCGCTTTAACCGCCGAACGCCCTTTTTCCGGATCGTTACCCGCATGGGCGGCAACGCCTTTAAAAGCCAGGCGGTAGCGGGCCATGCCTTTTCGCGCTTTAACCAGTGAGCCGTCGGCTCTTGCGGCTTCGCACACCAGCACACAGCGGCTGCGTTTTGCGATGCCGCCGATCCATTCGTGTGAATAGGCCGAGCCAGTTTCTTCGTCCGGGTTCATGGCCACGGCGATAGCGAGCCGCTCAAGATCCGCTTTTTCCATCCCGCGCAGAGCCCAGAGAATTGCCAGAAGGCCGCTTTTCATGTCCGAAACGCCAGGTCCATAGGCGCGATCGCCTTCAATGCTGAAAGGGCGCTCTGAAACGGTTCCCGGCGGGAATACGGTATCCATATGTCCCACCAGTAAAACGTCGTACCACGTGGCATTGGGTTTATTGGTGGCAAACAGACCCGGCCCTACTTTGTTCCCCAGATCAACGCTGTCACAGTGCCAGTTTTCTGACAGATACCATTGCTGAAAGATATGGCTGACTTCTTCCACACCAGCAAGGGTGGCGGTGCCGCAGTCGATATTCACGACTCTTTTTAACTCTTGAAGATACTGTTTCAGGTCCATGAATTACTCCAGAATAAGAACGCGCATGATCAGCATGGCGCAAAATGCGTTGAGTACGGAAAGGGCTATCATCAGCGGAATGCGTTTCGCAGGGATGCCAACGACGCCGAGAATACGCCCGGCATATTGCACCTGCGAGCCCATCAAATAGATGGCCGGCGCGAGAATAGCCAGGTGTTCTCCGCTGAGAATTCCTCTTTCAAACAGGCTGATGGCGACGCCTACGCCGCCGCCCATCGACATCCAGCCGCCGATAAGTACCGCCGCGGCTTCACCGGGCAGCCCGAAGAGTTTCATTACCGGGCCAAACAGCCACGCCATACCCTGCAGCGCGCCCGTCAGCTCAAGCGCATAGATAATAATGAATGCCATCAATACATTGGGCAGCGTGCTGGTAGTGGCTATGGTCCAGCCTTTGCGCGCCCCGGCCACAAAGACATCGGTGATCATCGGTTTTGCTGTATCAGCCATGCTGCACCTCTGTTTTTGCTTTGCGCTCTGTGACGTTCAGGATCAGGCGCATCATGTTTGCCCCCACGATTTTCATAATGAATATCACGGCGACGCACATGCCAATAGAGCTTGGCACGGCCTGGCTGCCGTCAACGGCGATCAGCGTGAAGAGCACCGCCCCGGAAGAGAAAAAGTTGGTGATCATGGCTCCGGCGGAAAACTGGAACATGGTGAACACGGTTTTTTCTTTTTCGGTAATCTGACCTTCATCAGCCAGCACGCGGGTGAGTGACGCGCCAACGTCGGTACTTTGCAGGCTGCCGATTAGCGCAAGGCCAGTGGCACCGGGAACGCCCATCAAGGGCCGGAGGAGAGGCGTCAGCAGCTTTCTTGCGGCCCGCAGTGCGCCGTAGTGTTCCAGCACGTTAATCATGCCCAGCGCAAACATCACGGCAGGAATCAGGCCGAAAGCGAAGAGAAAGCCGTCCATTGCGCCATACCCGCCGTTGCCGCGGAAGGCGCTTTTGGCGACATCCAGCGATTCTCCGGCTGGATTAACGCCGCTGACAACTTTGCCGAAGGCGCCGTTTAGCGTGGTGAAGTCAAACACGCCATACCAGTTTTTCCCGCCCAACAGGCCAGAAAAAAAGACCATCGCAAATAGCAAACTAAACCAGGCGCTGAGCCCCACTCTTTGTTGTCCGGGAACAGAAGAATTATCCATTTATCATTTCCTTATGTGATTTCAGGGGAAAGCCAGATGGATGCTAGGACTTAGCAATACGTGCCGTGATGACGACGATCAACATCGGGAGCGAACAATTAATCACCGTGAGAAAGTTGAGAGCTGACACACAGTAGCCGTGGAAATGGAGGTTTTGCTTCGGGCTGAATCATAGGACGTGCATCTGACATCGCCGCGGCGCAGCCGCTTTCGCATGATCTCCATCGCCAGTTCTGCGATAATTACTTTTTGTGACTATGACCGAGATGATTATGCAGTACCCGATTAACGAGATGTTCCAGACCCTGCAAGGGGAAGGCTATTTTACCGGCGTGCCCGCCATTTTTATTCGCCTGCAGGGTTGCCCGGTAGGCTGCGCCTGGTGCGATACCAAACATACCTGGGATAAGCTTGCGGATCGCGAAGTTTCGCTGTTCAGCATCCTGGCCAAAACCAAAGAAAGCGACAAATGGGGCGCGGGAAGCGCCGAAGATCTGCTGGCGGTGATTGGCCGTCAGGGCTATACCGCGCGGCATGTGGTTATCACCGGCGGCGAGCCTTGTATTCATGACCTTACGCCGCTGACCGATCTGCTGGAGAAAAACGGGTTTAGCTGCCAGATAGAAACCAGCGGCACTCACGAAGTGCGCTGCACGGCGAATACCTGGGTGACGGTTTCCCCTAAGGTGAACATGCGCGGCGGCTACGACATTCTGTCGCAGGCGCTGGAGCGAGCGGATGAAATTAAGCATCCAGTGGGCCGCATGCGCGACGTTGAAGCGCTGGACGAACTGCTTGCCACGCTGACGGACGAGAAGAGTCGGATTATTGCCTTACAGCCGATCAGCCAAAAAGACGACGCGACGCGCCTGTGTATTGAAACCTGTATCGCGCGTAACTGGCGTCTGTCGATGCAAACGCATAAGTATCTGAATATTGCCTGATGCGTTAAGCCGGGCGTCGAAAGGGCACCCGGCTTTGAACGTGAGGTTAAGCGTTGGACCAGCTTTGAATAGCGTCTGTGTTCTCCAGGTCTCCGTGCAGTACCTGATACGATTTCTTCAAAATGGCATCAGTATGCTGCGTTAACTCCCTGAAAATCCCCTTGTTTAGCGCCTCATAGCGCTTAGCGTTGCTTTCAACAGGCATAAACACATCTTTGACCCGCACCATTTTTTCGACGGCTTCTTCATAGCTGGTATACAGCCCTAGCCCAACGGCGGTGTTGATGGCCGCGCCCAGGCTTGCACAGCCGTTGATGGCGTTACGCCTGACCGGCAGATTGAACACGTCGGCAAAGATTTGCATAAACAGATCGCTGTTGGAACCGCCGCCGGTGATTATCACGTGTTTGGCAAAGTGGTCCATCTCATGGCACATATTGTCGTAGTTGTTTTTCAGCGTCAGCGCGATGCTTTCGAGGATTGAACGGTAAATCCATGCGTAGTCCATGCTGGAATCAAACCCAATCATGATCCCACGTTTGAACGGTTCCCACGGATTGGTCAGCCAGTCCAGAACGGTCATCAGGCCGTTACAGCCCGGTGGCACCAGAGCAGCCTTTTTATTCAGTAGCCCTTCCGGCGAGAGATTTTGCGCTTTGGCATCCTGAATCAGCGACTCGCCCAGCATGTCCCGCAGCCAGCTCACCGTCCACATCCCCTTGCGGATACCGTAACCTTCATACAGCAGCGTTTCCGGAATGGATGACATGATTGGCCACCAGGCGACAGGCGCTTTTGGCAGCGCTTTGCCGTTCATCATCAGCGCGATATAGGTGCCGAGGGAAATCACCGCGGTTTCGTCATCCAGCAGCCCGGCCCCCAGCGCTTCGACCGGTTTATCGCTGGTGGTGCAAACCACCGGTAACCCTGCTGGGAATCCCGTTGCCCTGGCGGCTTTCTCCGTAAGATGGCCGATGATCGTGCCCGGCATCTGAACATCAAACAGCATGGTGCGCGGAATGTTGAATTTCTTCAGCACTTCGCCATCGTCGCTCCACGACCACGTTTTGTAATCCACCGGCCACTGGCCAAAATAGTTGGCGATATTGTCTTTGAACTCCCCGGTTAAGCGGTGCGACAAATACCCCGAGAATGATGTCACCCAGGCGACATCAGGGTTAGTGTGCTCGTAAGGCCGGGTGACGCGAGCATCCTGCCAGCTGATCAGCGGCTCAGCAGGGGTGCCATCGGATTTTAATAAGGCACGGCAGCAGCGTATGGAGCCGAGTCCAATCCCGACGATGGCGCTCATGTCGCCCGTAAAATTGCTCATCAAATCCTGCCCGGCGCGGCACAGCGAGTCCCACAGATCGTCGTCAGGGTGCTCGGCGGTATCCGCATCAGGCGTGTGCATCGGCTGGAGCTGCCCCTTGCCTTCGCAGACGATATTGCCCGCCAGATCGTACATCACGACTTTTGTACTCTGGCTGCCACCATCAATCCCAATGATGTATTTCTTCGACATTGCCTTTCTCCTTCAATTTTCCCTCATCACTCGCCTGTTGCGGCCAGCGATGCCAATTTTTCCTGTGTCACGTCGGCTGCGCGAATTTTACAAATCAGCAAAAAGGCAAACACGATAACCATGCACAGCGCGGCTAATCCCATCAGCCACATGTTGCGGTAGGCTTCCCCGGCAGGAAGGGTGTCCTGCCAGTGGCCGACAAGCGGGTAAACAAACACGTCCGGCAGGAAGCCAATGACCGAGCAGATGCCGACGGTGGTACCCATAATATAGGGCGGCGTTCTGGCTTCGCCCGGGCAGGCCCAGTAAAGCCCGCGCGAGGCGTAGCAGGTGAAGCCCAGCAGCAGAATCAGGCCAATGCCCATGGCGACGGACTGAGGATTTGAGTTTGTCGCCAGTAGCGCAACCAATGCCACGGCCCCGACAATAGAAAGCAACTGCACAACGCGAGTCGGCGACTTAATTCGGCTGTAGGTGGTAATGATGCCGCCCAGCGGGCCGCAAAAGGCGCGGAAGATTTTATTTATCACGATGCCCATATAGCTGGCGGCCACCAGCGACATGCCGTACATCTCCGTCAGGTAGTTGGTGGAGTAGCTCAGGATCGCATAGATAGTGTAGACCCCGAAGATAACCATACTGCAGTACCAGGTGGTGCTGATGCGCAATACGGACAGAATATCTTTGAGCTGGAACGCCGGTTTTTTAGCTTCCAGAGCATCCTCCGAGCGGCCGGTAAAGCCATCGCTGACGAAGAACCAACACAGCACGCCGAGCGCAATATAAACGCCGCTGTAGATCAGAATAACGGCCTTAAGGCTGTTGGCATCTTCCGGGGCAAAGCGTGAGAATACCCACATGGTGAAGACCGCCAGCGCCATGACTCCCACGCCTCTCAGGCCTTCCATCCAGCCCATGATCTTCCCCTGTTCGCTGTGATCGCCCAGCAGGGAAGCGGCTTTAATTGAGACCGACCACAGCATCAGAATCGTGGTGATGGCGAAGGCAACCTGAATAACTATCATCACCCAGAGCGGAGGGTAGAAAGCCATGACGATGCCCAGCAGGCCGGTGGCAATCATTGCCAGGGTCATCATTAAGCGGTGAGAAAATTTGTCGGCAATAATTCCGCTGGGCGCATAAAGGATAATTGCGGTTATTCCGAAAGTACTCATAATTAAGCCTATTTCGGTATTGCTAAATCCCATAAATTTTGCCATTGGGATTTGGTAAATATACCTTAAATAAGCAAGGTCAAAGCTTACGCCACCACTGATACTTATTATTGCCAGCGTTAGCCAGCGACGAAAATTTGAATCACGCATGGTGTACTCTCAGTGAGTAGGGTTGTTGAAGGCAAAAAAAAGAGAAAAGCAACCAATCCCTTGTGGGGGTTGATTACTTTTCTCATAGGCTCTAGTAATTGCGGAGATTATTATCATGGGACGCTGTTTTTTAGTGTGAGAAATATCACGCTATTGGTTTTCATGGTGAATAATTTAGCGTTAAAATCTTCGCGTTAATGAGTTGTGATGTTGATCACATAACGCAGTCTGCCGCTGTGATACTTATTTTAGCCAGTTACTAGAGACGATGAGAAAAGTAACTTCCCTTTCGGGGGGAGCTTACTTTTCTCATTTTTTTTGCGTTTAAAAAACTTAAGGAGTTCACCATGTCGCTCAGCGCACTCAACGAATTCTCACTGGACTTCTTCTCGCTGAAAGGGAAGACGGCGATTGTCACCGGCGGCAACAGCGGGCTGGGGCAGGCGTTTGCCATGGCGCTGGCGAAAGCCGGGGCGAATGTGTTTATTCCAACGGTGGTGGAAGAGAAAGGAGAAACGCGTCAACTTATTGAACAGCAAGGCGTAAAAGTGGCCTTTATGACCGTCGACATTACCGAAAAAGGCGCGCCTGCTCAGGTCATTGCCCAGTGCCTTGAAACCTTTGGCTCGGTGGATATTCTGGTCAACAACGCCGGGATTTGTAAGCTCAACAAGGTGCTGGACTTCGGCCGCGCCGACTGGGACCCGATGATCAATATCAACCTGACCGCCGCGTTTGAATTAAGCCACGAAGCGGCAAAAGTGATGATTCCGCAAAAACACGGAAAAATCATTAATATCTGTTCGTTATTTTCTTATCTTGGCGGGCAGTGGTCTCCGGCTTATTCCGCCACAAAACACGCCCTGGCCGGCTTAACGAAAGCGTATTGTGATGAGTTAGGTCAATATAATATTCAGGTGAACGGTATCGCGCCTGGTTATTATGCCACCGATATTACTACTGAAACTCGTAAAAATCCGGAAACCAATAAACGCGTACTTGATCATATTCCAGCCAACCGCTGGGGTGAAACTCAGGATCTTATGGGGGCGATGGTTTATTTATCCAGCCGCGCTTCAGATTATGTGAATGGCCATTTATTAGTGGTTGATGGTGGTTATTTGGTCAGGTAATTCTCGCAGGGTGGTTCCTGCTTTCTATTATTTTTATCCGTATTCCCTTATTTGTCAGGAAGGAGTTGTCATGTCTTTATCTCGCGAAGCAATTGTGGATCAATTAAAAGAAATCGTTGGCCCACAGCAGGTTATTACCGATGAGAAAGTATTGCAGAAAAACAGTATCGACCGGTTCAGAAAATATGCGGATATTCATGGCGTGTACACTCAGCCGCTGCCGGCCGCGGTAGTTAAATTACAGAGCGCTGAGCAAGTCTCCAGCGTGCTGGCGTTTCTGAACAGCAACCGCATCACCTGTATCCCGCGTACCGGCGCCTCTGCAACGGAAGGCGGCCTGGAAACCGTGGTGAAAAACACCGTGGTGCTGGACGGCTCAGGGCTGAACAAAATTATCGATATCGATATTGAAAACATGCAGGCGACCGCCCAATGCGGCGTTCCGCTGGAAGTGCTGGAAGATGCGCTTCGCGCAAAGGGTTACACCACCGGCCACTCTCCGCAATCCAAGCCGCTGGCACAAATGGGCGGCCTGGTCGCTACCCGCAGCATCGGCCAGTTCTCAACCCTGTACGGGGCGATTGAGGACATGGTCGTTGGCCTGGAAGCCGTGTTCCCGGATGGCAGCATTACGCGCATTAAAAACGTGCCGCGCCGCGCCGCTGGCCCGGATATCCGCCATGTGATTATCGGTAATGAAGGGGCGCTCTGCTACATCACCGAAGTGACGGTAAAAATCTTCAAATACATGCCGGAAAACAACCTGTTCTACGGCTACATCCTCGACAACATGAAAACCGGCTTCAACATCCTGCGTGAAGTGATGGCCGAAGGCTATCGTCCGTCGATTGCCCGCCTGTATGACGCCGAAGACGGCACCCAGCACTTCACCCATTTTGCCGAAGGCAAATGCGTGCTTATCTTTATGGCGGAAGGCTCTAAGCGCCTGGCGGAAGCGACAGGTACAGGTATCGAAGAGATCGTCGCTCGTTACCCGGAATGCAAGAAAGTGGACAGCAAGCTGATCGAAACCTGGTTCAACAACCTGAACTGGGGCCCGGAAAAAGTGGCCGCCGAACGCGTGCAGATCATGAAAACCGGCAACATGGGCTTTACCACCGAAGTTTCCGGCAGCTGGAGCTGCATCCATGAGATTTACCACAATGTGATCGAGCGCATTCGTAATGAGTTCCCTCATGCAGGCGACATCACTATGCTGGGCGGCCACTCCTCCCACAGCTACATCAACGGCACCAACATGTACTTCGTTTACGACTACAACGTGGTGGACTGCAAGCCGGAAGAGGAGATCGACAAGTACCACAACCCGCTGAACAAAATCATCGTGGAAGAGACGATTCGCCTCGGCGGCTCGATGGTGCACCACCACGGGATCGGCAAGCACCGCGTGCACTGGTCTAAGCTGGAGCACGGCACCGCATGGCCAATCATGCAGGGCCTGAAAGATCAGTACGATCCAAACGGCATCATGAATACCGGCACGATTTGGCCGATTGAAAAGTAACCGTACAGGTCGGCTCTCAGGAGCCGACTTTTCTACTTACGGATCGACAAAGGAATCAGTATGCACGCCGACCCGGTTCGTATGGATGACCTGCCGCTTAATCGCTTTCATTTACGCATTGCCGGGCTGACCTTCGGCGCCCACCTGACGGACGGCTACGTGCTGGGCGTGATTGGCTTTGCGCTGGTGATCCTTACGCCGCAAATGGGCCTGACGCCGCTACAGGAAGGATTGGTAGGCGGTTCGGCGCTGTTTGGGCTGTTTCTTGGCAGCCTGGTGCTGGGCTGGATCTCCGATCATATTGGCCGGCAGAAAATCTTTAACTTCAGCTTTGTGCTCATCACGCTGGCCTCTTTTTTACAGTTTTTCGTGAGCAACGTGGAACAGCTGATCCTGCTGCGGGTGCTGATCGGCATCGGGCTGGGCGGCGACTATTCTGTGGGCCATACCATGCTGGCCGAATTTGCCCCACGCAAACATCGCGGCGTGTTGCTAGGCGCGTTCAGCGTGGTCTGGACGCTGGGCTACGTGTTGGCAAGCCTGATTGGCCATTTAATGGTGGACAGCGGGGCGGATGCCTGGCGCTGGCTGCTGGCTTCCGCAGCGTTTCCCGCGCTGTTAATCACGTTCTTACGCTGGGGTACTCCGGAGTCACCCCGCTGGCTGATGCGCCAGGGGAGAGTGTCCGAGGCTCACCAGATTGTGCGTCGCTACTTTGGCGAACATGTTGTTATCAGCGATGAAATTGCGGTGCCGACCTCCCGCCATCTTCGGACGTTGTTTTCCGAGCAATACTGGCGGCGCACCGCGTTCAATAGCCTGTTCTTTGTTTGCCTGGTTATTCCGTGGTTTGCGATTTACACCTGGCTGCCGTCTATTACCGGGCTGCTGGGTATGCAGGATGGTCTGACCGCCAGCCTGCTGCTGAATATGGTGCTGGTGGTAGGGGCGATTGCGGGCCTTGTGCTGACCCACCGCTGTTCTCGTCGCGGCTTTTTGATCGGCGGCTTTTTGGTGCTGTTCTTAAGCCTCACCGCGCTGGCGCTGGTGCCGGAACAACACGGCACGATCATCCTGTTGCTGTTCTTCATTTTTACCCTGACGATTTCAGCGGTCAGCAATCTGGTGGGCGTATTGCCCGCCGAGAGTTTCCCGACCGATATTCGCTCGCTGGGCGTCGGTTTTGCGACTTCGATGAGCCGCTTCGGCTCGGCCATCAGCACCGGCCTGCTGCCGGTGGCGCTGGTCTCCTTCGGCGTGCAGAACACCATGCTATTGCTGAGCGCGGTTCTGATGCTGGGCCTGCTGGTTTCCGTTTTCTGGGCGCCGGAAACGCGAAACATGAGTCTCGTGACCGCATCCGGGAATAAAGAGCAGCCTCCGGGAGTTAACCATGAACATTCTGTTAGCCTTTAAGGCCGAGCCAGACCTCGCCATGCTGGCGGAAAAAGACTGGCTGGCCGCGAAACATCAAGGGCTGGACACTTCGATAACTCGTCCTTGCCTGGGGGAAGATGAGCAGGCCGCCGCCGAGATGCTGCTGCGCCAGCCAGAGGGTCTGAACCTCACGGGATTAAGTATTGGTAACGAACGTGCTGACAGCTTTCTGCGCCAGTTTAAGGCGCTGGGGTTCCAGCGGGCGGTGAGGCTGAAGCGGGAAGGTGAAATGACTTTTGCACCTGCCTCGGTTGCCGCTTTACTGGCGGCCTGGCAGCAGCAAAACCCTCAATCTCTGGTGCTGCTGGGGTCGCGCAGCGCCGAGGGCAACAGTGGCCAGACGGGGTTTTATCTGGCTGAACAGCTTGGCTGGCCGTGCTTCAGTCAGGTCTATGATTTTTCGGTGAATCAGACGCTACAGCAGGTTGAGCTGAAACAGCGATGTGCTACCGGAAAACGCCGCCTTACCGTGCGGCTGCCTGCGGTATTGATGATTGAAAGCCGGGGAGAATATTGCCTGAGAACGCCGGGCCTGTGGCAAAAACTGGCGGTAAAGGCCTCGGACGTTGAGGTTTTGCCTGCGGAAACGTTGGGTGCCGAGGTAGCCACGCCTGCGCCGGTCGAACTGGATAACCCTCAGCGACAGCGCGGCGGCTTAATTATTCAGGGAAACGATGCGGGTGAGAAGGCCCGTAGCCTTTACCGCGACTGGCTACGTAAAAGGATGCAGCCATGAAAATTGCCCTGATCCTGCCCGAATCCCGAAAAGCTGCCGTGCTGAACGAGTTCGGGAATTTTATTTCGTGTAGCGAGACTGAAAAAGTCCAGCTTGAAGGCTGGCTGCTGCCGGAGACTGAATACAGCGAGCCGCTGCTGGATGCGTTATGCGCGCACTATGCTCAGTCCCCTGCAAATGTTTTGCTGTTTCCTTCAGGCTGGCAGGGCGCGGAGCTGGCAACCCGGCTGGCGTGCCGCCTGAAGGGGGAAGCCTGGAGTGCCGTCAGTGGGGTAAATATTACCCAAAAAACGGTGCACAAAAATGCCTGCGGCGGCGCGCTGGTGGCTACTCTCCGGCTGCAAAATAAACCCTGGTGCCTGAGCGTTGCGTCCTCGCCGGGCGCAGGGAACTGGCAGCCAGAGATAGAATATTCGCAGATTCCCGTAGCGGAACAGAAGCCTGCCTGGCTGGTTGAATGTACGTCTATTGCTGAGGAAAGTGCGTCCGGGCTGGCTGAAGCCAGGCTTGTGCTGGCCGTGGGGCGAGGAGTAGGCAGCCAGCAGGCGATGGAACAGGTTGAAGCCTGCGCCAGCGCGCTGGGGATGGAAACCGGCGCGAGCCGGGAAGCGGTGATGCACGCCTGGTGCAGCATGGACAAGCTGTTAGGGATGTCCGGCACTCAGGTTGCCGCCGACGTTTGTATTGCCGCAGGTATTTCCGGCGCACCTGCCTTTATCAGCGGCATTGCCCACAGCCGGTTTATCGTCGCTATTAACAGCGACCCACAGGCGGCAATTTTTTGCCATGCCGACGTGGGGATTGTGGACGACCTGCTGCCGGTGTTAGCCGAGCTGCAAAACTGCGTCAGGGAAGATATTTAGCCAGCTGCCAGACGCTGGTATTGGTGGTTGAGATGGCCAGCGCGCCGGCGTTCAGGGCGTTGTTGGCATCCTCCGCGTCACACACCAGGCCGCCCGCTATCACCGGCAGGTCGATTTTCTCCGTCACCCACTTCATCACCTTCGGCATGCAGCCGGGCAGTATTTCAATGCAGTCCGGGTTTGACTGCGCGATCTGCTTATCTATGTTGTGATAAGAGATAGAGTCGACGATAAACAGCCGGTGAATGGCAAAGAACCCCTGCGCCCTGGCCGCTTTCACCATCGGTGCCTTGGTGCTGATCACGCCGTCGGCCTGGGTCACCAGCTTCAGGAAGTTAATCACAATTTCTTTATTCGACGTGCCTTCCAGTAAATCGACGTGCACCAGCGCGTATTTGTTCGCTTTTTTAATCTGCTGCACGATGCCGGTAATCGTGCAGATATTACCGTACAGCACGGAAATAACCTGGCAGTCGGACTCCAGCGCCAGCTGCAGGCTCTGGTTATCTTTTACCGCTGCAATCAGCGGATGTTGCTTGAGTAGGGACATCAGGGACACAGCTTGAACTCCATTAACCAAAGCGTAATTGGATGCCGCAGCCGGCGGGCGGGTAGCGCCAACGGCTGAGGGTTTGTTCGTCGCAAAGCAGGCGGCATGTGCCGCACTCCAGGCAGCCGGTATTATCAATCTGCAGGCTGCCGTCTTCCTTCTGGCGGTATAACCCTGCGGGGCAGGCGCGTACCAGCAGGGCAAGGCTTTCTCTGTCGGGGCTGTCTGCAGGGACAATGTGCGGTTTCTCTGCGGATTGCCAGGCGTTCTTTGCCAGTTTCTCATGCAGGTTCACAGGCTGCGTCCTCCGTGAAAAATGTCTTTAACCAGCCGTGAAATACCGGCCCTGCGGGCGTGCTTCCACAGCAGGCTGCCGAGGCGGGGCGGCGGTGAAGTTTGGGGATCAAAGATATCACGCTGCAGTTCAGCCAGCAGGTGCGGATAGTCCTGAAACAGCCCTGGCGTTTGTAAAAAATCGGGCATTTTGCGGTAGCGCTCCAGCACGCCCCACAGCGTAGTGCGCTCCAGCTGCTGGCGATAAACCTGATTAAGATCGACACTTTCATTTTCCTGCAGCGCTTGAATCAGCGTTTGTGCCGCCGCTTTTGCCGAAAGCGCAGCCAAATCCATGCCGCGCACGGTGAAGCCGGTATTGATACAGAAACGGGCGCTATCGCCCACCAGCAAATAGCCGGGGCCGGCCAGGCGTTCGGGGAGCCCGTTCAGGCCGCATTCAGGAATGAGATGTGCGCCGTATTCCACCAGCCCGGCGCGGCGCAGAAGCGGGCGTAGCGTTGGGTGCTGTTTGAAGTTTTCCAGCAGGTCAGGAAGCGCTGCGGAGGAAGCCCGGAGTGAAGATAGGGGGCAAACGATGCCGACAGAAAGCGTATCGTTATTGGTATAGAGAAAACCACCTGCGGGCTGCTCGCCGCAGACGCCACCGGTGAACAGCCAGGCCGCGCCTTCGTTACCTTCGAGGGCAAAACGGTTTTCCAGATCATCTTTCGGCAGCGCAAGCACTTCCTTAACGCCGACCGCAACGCCGTGCTCGGGCAGCTTGTTCAATAGCTTATGCTGCTCAGCCAGCAGGGTATTGGCACCTTCGGCAATAACCACGGCTCTGGCGCTCAGCACTTCTCCGTCAATCACTACGCCGCTCACCACGCCGTTTTCGACATGCAGGCCATCGACCTGGGTAGACGCAAGGCACTGGGCTCCGGCTTGTTCAGCCTGCTGGAACAGCCACGGATCGAGACGTGCGCGAAGCACGCTGTATGAAGAAGCCGTGGGCTGTTGAAAGCTGAGCGTAGTGGCGCTGTCCGGCGTCAGAGCGGAGAGTTTTTCATGGGTAATACAGCGCTCGAGCGGGGCAGAGCGAGAAAAGTCAGGAAAGAGAGCGTCAAACGCGGCGGTGTAAAGCCTGCCGCCCGACAGGTTTTTGCCTCCGGGCTGGCTTGCCCGCTCAACAAGCAGAACATTTAGCCCGGCGCGCGCGCACTCTGCCGCGCAGCAGGAGCCTGCGATCCCTGCACCTACGACGATAATATCGAAATCTGTAGTGGCCATCCCGTGCACCTTTTAGTTGCGACGGAGTAGCTTACCAAAGCGGGAAGAAAATTAGCTTGATGAGGAGCGCAGACGGGAAAAGTCCGGCGTGATTTCCGGACTTTTTTCGTTCTTATTCGCCGCGGTAAACGCAGCCGGCGGTGCAGGTTTCTTTGATCATCACCGCGCTCAAAAGCGGAACGACGGGCTTCATCTGATCCCAAATCCATTTCGCCAGTACTTCGCTGGTTGGGTTTTCCAGGCCTGGGATATCGTTCAGATAATAGTGATCGAGGCGATCGTAAGTCGGCTTAAACGCCGCCTTCAGCTCGGAAAAGTCCATGATCCAGCCGGTATAGGGATCTACCTCGCCGGTAATTTCCAGGCGCACCATAAAGGAATGGCCATGCAGGCGACCGCATTTGTGGCCTTCCGGCACGTGCGGCAGGCGGTGGGCGGCTTCGAAGGTAAAATCTTTAAACAGGGTGGTGGACATCATTCAACTCTCTGGAATTCAAAAAACCGCCGCATGATAGCGGAATGGACTATTTTTCGCATTAACTAAACGGCCCGCGGCCCGGCTACATGCTGTAAGTAACGGTGAATGAGCGAAAATCTTTTATTCATCAGTTAGTTAGTTAATCACTTTTAACACTATGATTTACCTGAAAAAACGATTAGTCGTTTTAGTTATTTATTATTTCCATCCCTTCTTTAATTGTTGATAACCTGCTGGTTAACCTTGACTCATTACAGTCTGTAAGCCCTTTTTTGCACTTTGCTACTGGAAGCTAAATACGTATGACTTCTCAGGTTCCACCGAGCGCTTTGCTGCCGCTAACGCCGGACCAGCTGGCACGCCTTCAGGCGGCGACCACTGATTTTTCGACCACTCAGTTGGCCTGGCTGTCCGGCTACTTCTGGGGAATGATTAACCAGCAGCCTGGTGCTGTCGCGGCGGCTCCGGCCCCTGCGGCAGAAGTGCCGGTTATCACGCTGATTTCCGCTTCGCAGACCGGCAACGCGCGCCGCGTGAGCGAGCAGCTGCGTGACGACCTGCTGGCGGCGAAGCTGAACGTCAACCTGGTGAACGCGGGCGACTATAAATTCAAGCAAATTGCCCAGGAAAAGCTGCTGATTGTCGTCAGTTCCACGCAAGGGGAAGGGGAGCCGCCGGAAGAAGCCGTGGCCCTGCACAAATTCCTGTTTTCGAAGAAGGCACCAAAGCTTGACGGCACCGCGTTTGCGGTCTTTGGCCTCGGCGACAGCTCCTATGAATTCTTCTGCCAGTCCGGCAAAGACTTCGACAGCAAGCTGGCGGAATTAGGCGGTGAGCGTCTGCTGGAGCGCGTCGATACCGACGTCGAGTACCAGCCTGCGGCCCAGGAATGGCGTGGCAAAATTGTCGAACTACTGAAGTCTCGCGTACCGGCGGAAACCCCGGCTCAGGCGACCGCGACCGCCACTGGCGTGAGCAACGAAATTTTCACCAGCCCTTACAGCAAAGAAGCCCCGTTAACCGCCACGCTCGCGGTTAACCAGAAGATTACCGGCCGCGACTCCGATAAAGATGTGCGCCACGTCGAAATCGATCTTGGTGACTCAGGCCTGCGCTACCGGCCGGGCGACGCGCTTGGCGTCTGGTATCAGAACGATCCGGCGCTGGTGAAAGAGCTGACGGATTTGCTGTGGCTGAAAGGCGATGAAAGCGTCACCGTTGACGGCAAAACGCTGCCGCTGAGCGAAGCCCTGCAGTGGCACTTCGAACTGACTGTGAACACCGGCAATATCGTTGAAAGCTACGCCCAGCTGACCCGCAACACGGCGCTGCTGGAGCTGGTGGGCGATAAAGCAAAATTACAGCATTACGCGCAGACCACGCCGATTGTGGATATGGCTCGCTACGCCCCGGCGGAGCTGACGGCGGAACAGCTGGTTAGCCTGCTGCGCCCGCTCACGCCGCGTCTTTACTCAATCGCCTCTTCGCAGGCGGAAGCTGAAACCGAAGTTCACATTACCGTGGGCGCGGTGCGCTATGACATCGAAGGCCGTGCCCGCAGCGGCGGGGCTTCCGGCTTCCTGGCCGATCGCCTTGAAGAAGACGGCGAAGTTCGCGTGTTCATTGAGCACAACGATAACTTCCGCTTACCGGCAAACCCGGAAACTCCGGTCATTATGATTGGCCCCGGCACCGGTATTGCCCCGTTCCGCGCCTTTATTCAGCAGCGTGATAACGACGGTGCGGGCGGTAAGAACTGGCTGTTCTTTGGCAACCCGCACTTTACCGAAGATTTCCTGTATCAGGTGGAATGGCAGCGCTACGTCAAAGACGGCCTGCTGACGAACATCGATTTAGCCTGGTCCCGCGACCAGCAGCATAAAATATACGTACAAGACAAACTGCGCGAGAAAGGCGCGGAACTGTGGCGCTGGATTCAAGAAGGTGCCCACATTTACGTCTGCGGCGACGCCAATCGTATGGCGAAAGACGTTGAACAGGCGTTACTGGAAGTGGTGGCCGTCCACGGTGGCATGGATACCGAAGCGGCAGATGAATTTTTAAGTGAGCTGCGCGTTGAGCGCCGTTATCAGCGAGATGTCTACTAATGAGCGAAAAACACCCTGGCCCTCTGGTGGTCGAAGGCAAACTGGTCGACGCCGAACGGCTGAAGCGCGATAGCGATTTCCTGCGCGGCACCATTAAAGAAGATTTGCAGGATGGCCTGACCGGCGGTTTCAACGGCGACAACTTCCTGCTGATCCGCTTTCACGGCATGTATCAGCAGGATGACCGCGATATTCGCGCCGAACGCGCGGAGCAGAAGCTGGAGCCGCGCCACGCGATGATGCTCCGCTGCCGTCTGCCGGGAGGGATAATCACCACCCAACAGTGGCAGGCTATTGATAAATTTGCCGAAGATAAGACTATCTACGGCAGCATCCGCCTGACTAACCGCCAGACGTTCCAGTTCCACGGGATCCTGAAGAAGAACGTTAAACCCGCGCATGAAATGCTGCACGAGGTTGGCCTGGACGCGCTGGCGACCGCCAATGATGTGAATCGCAACGTGCTGTGTACGTCTAACCCGGTGGAGTCTGAGCTGCACCAGGAAGCCTATGAATGGGCGAAAAAGCTTTCAGAGCACCTGCTGCCGCGCACCCGCGCCTACGCCGAGATTTGGTGGGATAAAGAAAAAGTTGCCACCACGGATGAAGAGCCGATTTTGGGGCCGACCTATCTGCCGCGTAAGTTTAAAACCACGGTGGTGATCCCGCCGCAGAACGATGTGGATCTGCACGCCAATGACATGAACTTCATTGCGATTGCAGAAAACGGCAAGCTGGTTGGCTTTAACTTGCTGGTCGGCGGTGGCCTGTCCATTGAGCACGGCAATAAAAATACCTATGCCCGCACGGCGAGCGAATTCGGCTACATTCCGTTGGAGCATACTCTGGCCGTAGCGGAAGCGGTGGTGACGACCCAGCGCGACTGGGGGAACCGTACCGACCGTAAAAATGCCAAAACCAAATATACCCTTGAGCGCGTGGGCGTGGAGGTGTTTAAGGCGGAAGTTGAGCGCCGCGCCGGCATCAAGTTTGAGCCGACCCGCGCTTACGAATTCACCGGCCGTGGCGACCGTATCGGCTGGGTGAAGGGCATCGACGACAAATGGCACCTGACGCTGTTTATCGAAAACGGCCGTATCCTGGATTACCCGGATCGCCCGCTGAAAACAGGCCTGCTGGAGATAGCCCGGATCCATAAAGGTGATTTCCGCCTGACGGCAAACCAGAACCTGATCGTCGCCGGCGTGCCGGAAAGCGAAAAGGCTAAAATAGAGAAGCTGGCTACCGGGCACGGGCTGATGAACGCGGTCACGCCGCAGCGCGAGAACTCGATGGCCTGCGTGTCTTTCCCTACCTGCCCGCTGGCGATGGCGGAAGCCGAACGCTTCCTGCCTGAGTTTGTCACCAAAGTTGAGCAGGTGATGGATAAACACAAGGTGCCGGATGAGCACATTGTGATGCGCGTCACCGGCTGCCCGAACGGCTGTGGCCGTGCGATGCTGGCCGAAATCGGCCTCGTGGGGAAAGCGCCGGGGCGCTATAACCTGCACATTGGCGGCAACCGTATCGGGACGCGTATTCCGCGTATGTACCGTGAAAATATCACGGAGCCGGAAATCCTCAGCTCGATTGACGAGCTGGTGGGGCGCTGGGCGAATGAGCGTGAGGCCGATGAAGGCTTTGGCGATTTCACCGTGCGCGCCGGGATTATTCGCCCGGTGCTCGACCCTGCCAGGGACTTGTGGGACTAGTTTTTATCCCCTCACCCTAACCCTCTCCCCAAAGGGGAGAGGGGATTAACAGACAAAGAATACTGAATCTGGCTTTTCCCTCTCCCTATCAGAGAGAGCTGGGGAGAGGGAATCATTCGGTTTCCCCCTCTCCCCGGCAGAGAGAGCAGGGGAGAGGGAATCATTCGGTTTCCCCCCTCTCCCTTCCAGGGAGAGGGCCGGGGTGAGGGTCATTTATCACTAAGTGAGGCATGTATGTCCGTACTCGATCTTAACGCTCTGAACGCCCTTCCTAAGGTCGAACGCGTCATGGCGCTCGCCGAAGTGAACGCTCAGCTGGAAAAACTTAGCGCGCAGCAGCGTGTCACCTGGGCGCTGGAAAACCTGCCCGGTGAGTTTGTCCTCTCGTCCAGCTTTGGCATTCAGGCCGCCGTATGCCTGCATCTGGTCACGCAGCAGCGCCCCGATATCCCGGTGATCCTGACCGATACCGGCTATCTGTTCCCGGAAACCTACCGGTTTATCGACGATCTGACCGACAAGCTGAAGCTGAACCTGCAGGTGTTTCGTGCGACCGAAAGCCCGGCATGGCAGGAAGCGCGCTACGGCAAACTTTGGGAGCAGGGCGTGGAAGGTATTGAGCGCTACAACGACATCAACAAAGTTGAGCCGATGAACCGCGCCCTGAAAACGCTGGAGGCAAAAACCTGGTTTGCTGGTCTGCGTCGCGAACAGTCCGGTAGCCGTGCCAATTTACCGGTGCTGGCGGTACAACGCGAAGTCTTTAAAATTTTGCCGATCATCGACTGGGATAACCGCACGGTATATCAGTACCTGACCGAGCACGGGCTTACGTATCATCCGCTGTGGGATCAGGGCTATCTTTCCGTCGGCGATACCCACACCACGCGTAAGTGGGAGCCGGGCATGGCAGAAGAAGAAACCCGGTTCTTTGGCCTGAAGCGCGAGTGCGGCTTGCACGAATGACTACTCCCTCACCTGAACGGCGAGGGAACATCATTTTTTGGCCTTCGCCAACTCTTTCACCAGCGGCAGCAAAACGCGCACCGTGTCATGGCTGCGGCGCTTAATTCTGCCCGGCAGCGCTTTATCCAGATAGTCGAGGTTGTCGATAGTCGCGTTATGCCAGCTGGTGCCGTTTGGGAACGCCTTGTTTTTACCGCGCTGCTGGTAACCGTCTTTCGCTCCCAGCGTCCAGTTGCTTGCCTCGACGGAAAGCACCGGAATACCTGCCTTATCAAAAGGCTCTGCATCGCCGCAGCAGCCGGTGCCTTTCGGGAATTTCGCATTCAATCCTGGATTGCTGGTAGCCTGAATCCCTGCGCGGTGCGCAAGAGTCAGCGCCCGGTCGCGGGTCAGTTTGCGCACGGCCGCAGGCGTTGATACTCCGCTATTGAAATAAAGCTTATCGCCCACGATCAGGCTATCAAGGTTGATAACCAGCAGCGTGTTGGCCTGCTCTTCTTTACTCATGCGCTGCAGGATGTTCTTCGCACCCAGCGAGCCAATCTCTTCTCCGCTGGTGGCAATAAAGCGGATGCCATAGCGGGTAGGTATATCTTTCAGGCGTTCGGCCAGCTCCAGCATGACGCCGAGACCGGAAGCATTATCGTCCACGCCCTGCAGCGTCAGGCCGCCGAGGTTATTGTCCACGTCTTTATCGCTCAGCGGCGTATAGGTATCCAGATGCGCCATGATAATGATTTGCTGCGGCAGCTTACCTTCGCGGGCGGCAATCACGCTGCTGGTGGTGACGTTATGCCAGTTTTGATGGCCCGCTTTCGTGGTGTAAAGGTAGCGGGTATTAAACTGACGAATATCGCTCTGGTAACCCCAACTTTTAAATTGCTGCTGAAGATAGTCTGCGGCCAGCATTTCGGCCGGGCTGCCGGTCATTCGGCCAGGAAAATAAGTGGCGATGTGGCGGGTTTGCTGGTCGGCAATATCGCCTTGCTGCGTGGTCTTCGCTACGGCGGGAAAACTAAAGCACGCGCCCAGTGCCAGGCAAATCACCGAGCGGCGCAATGCGGAAAACATAGTACGTCCTTATTCATCTTTATTAGTCGGAAGTTTTAAGCACCGTTAGTATGAAACTGTGAGCCAGGTTAAACAATTTCATTTGCTCTTAAACCCGCGAAAAAACGGCAGGTTAAGCACATTTTGTTGTTAGCTTTGCCGGGGCGTTATTCTTTTCGGGAACTAGTCATTCCAATTCGTAATTTCATAACAAATAAGCCCAAGACTTATAGTCCCCTTAGATTAAATCTCAAGCGGCTGCGATGAACGGCCGCGGCGCATCTGCTTAAGGGAAGGTTATGGACCAGAAAAGACTCACTCACTTGCGGCAACTGGAGGCTGAAAGCATCCATATTATCCGCGAGGTCGCTGCCGAATTTTCTAATCCGGTGATGATGTATTCCATTGGTAAAGACTCTTCGGTCATGCTGCATTTGGCCCGTAAAGCTTTCTACCCTGGTACGCTACCGTTCCCGCTATTGCACGTTGACACCGGCTGGAAATTCCGCGAAATGTACGAATTCCGTGACCGCACGGCGAAAGCCTACGGCTGCGATCTTATCGTGCATCGCAATCCTGAAGGCGTGGCGATGGGCATCAACCCATTTATTCACGGCAGCGCCAAACATACCGACATCATGAAAACCGAAGGCCTTAAGCAGGCGCTGAATAAATACGGTTTTGACGCGGCCTTTGGCGGCGCACGTCGTGACGAAGAGAAGTCGCGCGCGAAAGAGCGTATTTATTCCTTCCGCGATCGCTTTCACCGCTGGGATCCGAAAAACCAGCGCCCTGAGCTGTGGCACAACTACAACGGCCAGATTAACAAAGGCGAAAGCATTCGCGTGTTCCCGCTCTCTAACTGGACCGAGCTGGATATCTGGCAGTACATCTACCTGGAAAATATCGACATCGTTCCGCTGTATCTTGCGGCTCCGCGCCCGGTGCTGGAGCGTGACGGCATGCTGATGATGATTGACGACGATCGCATCGATCTGCAGCCGGGCGAAGTGATTGAACAACGTATGGTGCGCTTCCGTACCCTGGGCTGTTGGCCGCTGACCGGCGCGGTGGAATCTACCGCGCAGACGCTGCCGGAGATCATCGAAGAGATGCTGGTTTCCACCACCAGTGAACGCCAGGGACGCATGATTGACCGCGACCAGGCCGGCTCCATGGAGCTGAAAAAACGCCAGGGTTATTTCTAAGGAGCCGCCAGATGAACACCACTATTGCACAACAAATCGCTGACGAAGGCGGCGTAGAAGCCTATCTGCACGCGCAGCAGCACAAAAGCCTGCTGCGGTTTTTGACCTGCGGCAGCGTCGATGACGGCAAAAGCACGTTGATTGGCCGCCTGCTGCACGACACGCGCCAGATTTATGAGGATCAGCTCTCTTCGCTGCACACCGACAGTAAACGTCACGGCACCCAGGGCGAGAAACTCGACTTAGCGTTGCTGGTGGATGGCCTGCAGGCTGAACGTGAGCAGGGCATTACCATTGACGTGGCCTATCGCTATTTCTCCACCGAGAAGCGCAAATTTATCATCGCCGACACGCCGGGGCACGAACAGTACACCCGCAATATGGCGACCGGCGCATCAACCTGTGACCTGGCGATCCTGCTGATCGACGCCCGTAAAGGCGTGTTGGATCAAACCCGTCGTCACAGCTTTATCTCCACGCTGCTGGGGATCAAACATCTGGTGGTGGCGATCAACAAGATGGATCTGGTGGCGTTCAGCGAGCAGACCTTCGAGCAGATCAAACAGGATTACCTGACCTTCGCCCAGCAGCTGCCGGCGGACCTGGATATTCGCTTCGTGCCGCTTTCCGCGCTGGAAGGGGATAACGTGGCAAGCTCCAGCAGCCAGATGCCGTGGTACAGCGGCCCGACGCTGCTCGAAGTGCTGGAAACGGTAGAAATTACTCGCAGCGTGGAGCAGCAGCCAATGCGCTTCCCGGTGCAGTACGTTAACCGTCCCAATCTGGACTTCCGTGGCTACGCGGGGACGCTGGCTTCGGGCACCGTCAGCGTCGGCCAGCGCGTCAAAGTGCTGCCGTCCGGCGTGGAGTCGAACATCGCCCGAATCGTGACTTTTGATGGAGATTTGCAACAAGCCGGCGCGGGCGAAGCGATAACCCTGGTGCTGAAAGATGAAATTGATATCAGCCGGGGCGACCTGCTGGTTGATTCCGGTGAATCACTGGCCGCGGTACAGAGCGCTAAAGTGGATGTGGTATGGATGGCGGAGCAGCCGCTGGTGCCGGGGCAGAGCTTTGATATCAAGATCGCCGGGAAGAAAACCCGCGCGCGCGTCGACAATATTCAGTACCAGGTTGAGATTAACTCTCTGACTCAGCGCGTGGTGGAAAGCCTGCCGCTGAACGGCATTGGGCTGGTGGATTTGACCTTCGATGAGCCGCTGGTGCTCGACAAATATCAGACCAATCCGGTGACCGGCGGGCTGATTTTCATCGATCGCCTGAGCAACGTGACCGTGGGCGCAGGCATGGTGCGTGAGCCGCAGGAAGATGTTTATCAGGAACCTTCGGCATACGGTGCGTTTGAACTTGAGCTTAATGCTCTGGTGCGTCGCCACTTTCCACACTGGGGCGCGCGTGACCTGCTGGGAGGCAAGTAATGGCCGACCATGATGAAAACGTGGTCTGGCATGCTCACCCCGTTACGCGTGAGCAGCGTGAAGCTTTGCACAAGCACCGCGGGGCGGTGCTGTGGTTTACCGGCTTGTCCGGCTCCGGGAAATCAACCGTGGCCGGCGCGCTCGAACAGGAATTGCATAAACTTGGCGTAAGCACCTACTTACTCGACGGCGACAACGTGCGCCACGGGTTATGCAGTGACCTGGGCTTTAGCGATGCAGACCGTAAAGAAAACATCCGGCGGGTAGGTGAAGTTGCCGGCCTGATGGTGGACGCGGGCCTTGTCGTGCTCAGCGCGTTTATCTCGCCGCACCGTGCCGAAAGGCAAATGGTACGCGAACGCGCCGGAGAGGGGCGCTTCTACGAAGTGTTTGTGGATACGCCGCTGGCGATTTGCGAAACCCGCGATCCTAAAGGGCTGTACAAGAAGGCTCGGGCAGGGGAATTAAAGAATTTTACCGGTATTGATTCGGCGTATGAGGCGCCGCTACAGGCGGAAATACACTTAGACGGCGAACAATTAGTAACAAATTTAGTGGCCCAAATATTAGACCTGCTGCGTCGTGACGATATCATCAATTGCTGAAGACGCCCGGAAGCACAACGCTTCCGGCCATCAGGGTTATGAAATCAGTTATGCGCAACAGCACGAATATCGTTATTTCTCAGGCTGAACCCAGCCCGACGGTCGAGGAAACAACCTGGTCATTGCCCGGGGCGTTTATCGGCTTTTTGTCGTGGCTGATGGCGCTAGGCATTCCCTTTTTGGTCTACGGCCCTAACACGCTGTTTTTCTTCCTCTACACGTGGCCATTTTTCCTGGCGCTGATGCCGGTCGCGGTGGTGGTGGGGATAGCGTTGCACTCCATTTTGCGCGGCAGGCTGCTGTTTAGCTGCCTGGCTACGCTGCTCTCCGTCGCGCTGATGTTCGGCGTACTCTTTATGTGGCTAATGGGTTAGCCGTGCCTAACTGCGTCAAACCGTAACAGACTATTTTTGGGCAACGTTAAGCTAAACTTGCTGCAATCGCGCATGAATGCGCGTTATGTGGTAAATTCTGGCGCGATTTGGCGGGCAGGGTTGCTTGCCATTGTGGAGTCGACGAAAAAGTTGTGGGATGATTGTGCCGTTTTTCAGGGGGCAGGATGGGTAAACTAACGCTGCTGTTGCTGGCCTTGCTGGTCTGGCTTCAGTATTCGCTGTGGTTCGGAAAAAACGGCGTACACGATTACACGCGCGTCAGCGAAGATGTCGCTGCGCAGCAGGCAACCAATGCCAAATTAAAATCTCGCAACGATCAGCTTTTTGCCGAAATTGACGACCTCAACGGTGGCCAGGAAGCGATTGAAGAGCGCGCTCGCAACGAACTCAGCATGACCAGGCCGGGGGAGACTTTTTATCGCCTGGTGCCGGAAGCCTCCAAACGCGCAGCCAACGGTAATCCCCCTAACGCCGGGCAAAATAATCGATAACTCAGCATAAGTGAAAGGCATGGCAGACTCCTCCCAGGACGTAATTGCCGTGATACCGGCCGCCGGTATCGGCAGCCGTATGCAAACGGAATGTCCTAAGCAGTACCTACACATCGGCGACAAAACGATTCTCGAACACGCGGTGGCTAGCCTGATGGCGCACCCGCGCGTGGGCCAGACGATCGTCGCTGTCAGCCCCAACGATGCTTACTTTTCTTCTCTG
Organism: Cedecea selenatireducens; assembly: GCF_042138895.1. NCBI lineage: Bacteria > Pseudomonadati > Pseudomonadota > Gammaproteobacteria > Enterobacterales > Enterobacteriaceae > Cedecea > Cedecea selenatireducens. The sequence goes on from NZ_JBHIKW010000007.1 coordinate 105,070, forward strand.
CCGCTGGCCTCCGATCCTCGCGTCACCGTGGTGACGGGCGGGAAACAGCGTGCGGATTCCGTTCTGGCTGGCCTGCAGGCCGCAGGCGATGCGAAATGGGTGCTGGTTCACGACGCTGCGCGCCCCTGTCTGCACCCGGACGACCTCGAAAATCTGCTGGCGATTACCGCTACCAGCAAAGTCGGCGGCATTTTGGCCGCTCCGGTTCGCGACACCATGAAGCGAGGCGAGCCCGGTAAAGCGCTGATAGCGCATACGGTAGATCGTGAAGATCTCTGGCATGCCCTTACGCCGCAGCTGTTCCCTCTCGAACTTTTGCGCAGCTGTCTGCTGCGCGCGCTGGATGAAGGCGCCACCATCACCGATGAAGCCTCGGCCCTTGAATATTGCGGCTTTCATCCAGAACTGATTAGCGCTCGGGCTGATAATATCAAGGTGACTCGCCCTGAAGATCTGGCGCTGGCGGCTTTCTATCTTACGCGGTTAACCCAAACGGAGAATTTATAATGCGTATCGGACATGGTTTTGATGTTCATGCTTTTGGCGGTGAAGGCCCGATTATTATTGGCGGCGTTCGTGTCCCGTTCGAAAAAGGGCTGCTGGCCCATTCTGATGGCGACGTTGCCCTGCATGCCCTGACCGATGCGCTGCTGGGTGCCGCCGCGCTGGGAGATATCGGCAAGCTGTTCCCGGACACCGATCCTGCCTTCAAAGGTGCGGACAGCCGCGAACTGCTGCGCGAAGCGTGGCGTCGCATTCAGGCTAAAGGTTTTACGCTTGGGAACGTCGACGTGACGATTATCGCTCAGGCACCGAAAATGGCTCCGCACATCCCGCAGATGCGCGTGTTTATCGCCGAAGATCTCGGCTGCCATATGGATGACGTCAACGTTAAAGCGACCACCACCGAGAAGCTCGGCTTTACCGGGCGTGGGGAAGGTATTGCCTGTGAAGCCGTGGCGCTGCTGCATAAGGCCAGCAAGTAATGGATATGCAAAACCTGACCTGGCTGCACGGTAAGCCGCAGGGCAGCGGCGTTATCAAGGCCAGCCCTGAAGACTTCGTGGTGATTGAAGATTTGGGCTTTGGCCCCGACGGCGACGGTGAGCATCTGCTGCTGCGAATTCTGAAAAGCGGCTGCAATACGCGTTTTGTCGCCGATGCGCTGGCGAAATTCCTCAAAGTCCATGCTCGCGAAGTCAGCTTTGCCGGGCAGAAAGACAAACATGCCGTGACCGAGCAGTGGTTCTGCGTCCGCCTCCCGGGCAAAGAGATGCCTGATATGAGCGCCTTTGCGCTCGAAGGTTGCCAGGTGCTGGAGTTTGCCCGCCACCGCCGCAAGCTGCGTTTGGGCGCGCTGCAAGGGAACCGCTTTACCCTCGTCCTGCGCGAAGTCAGCGATCGTAGCGAACTGGAGCAGCGCCTGCAGGCCGTGGCGCAGCAGGGCGTGCCTAACTATTTCGGCAGCCAGCGTTTTGGTATTGGCGGTAACAACCTGCATCAGGCGAAGCGCTGGGCGGAGAGTAATGCGCCGCTGCGAGACAGAAATAAACGCAGTTTTTGGTTGTCGGCAGCACGCAGCGCGTTGTTTAATCAGATTGTTAGCCAGCGCCTGAAAAAACCAGACTTTAATCAAGTTGTTGATGGCGATGCGCTACAATTGGCAGGACGCGGCAGCTGGTTTGTGGCGACCCCGGAAGAACTCCCAACCCTGCAACAGCGAGTAGATGACGGCGAACTGCTGATCACGGCTTCGCTGCCGGGTGACGGCGAGTGGGGAACGCAAAACGCAGCGCTGGCTTTTGAGCAACAATGCGTGGCGGAAGAAGATGTCCTGCTGGGCTTGTTGAAGCGTGAACGCGTGGAAGCTGCGCGCCGGGCGATGCTGGTTCAGCCTAAAGCGCTGAGCTGGAACTGGTGGGATGATGTGACCGTCGAGCTGAATTTCTGGCTGCCGGCGGGAAGCTTTGCCACCAGCGTTGTCAGGGAACTCATGAACACAGCGGGTGATTATGCGAATATTGCTGAGTAACGATGACGGAGTCCAGGCCCCTGGCATTCAGGTGCTGGCGGAGGCGTTGCGTGAATTTGCCGAGGTGCAGGTGGTTGCCCCGGACAGAAACCGCAGCGGCGCATCTAACTCGCTGACGCTCGAGTCATCGCTAAGAACCTTTACCCTCGCCAACGGAGATATCTCCGTGCAGATGGGCACGCCGACGGACTGCGTCTATCTCGGCGTGAATGCTTTGATGCACCCCCGGCCAGACATTGTGGTGTCGGGCATTAACGCCGGGCCTAATCTCGGCGACGACGTTATCTATTCCGGTACCGTTGCGGCCGCGACGGAAGGGCGTCATTTAGGGCTTCCGGCACTTGCCGTTTCGCTCGATGGCCACCAGCACTATGAAACGGCGGCGGCGGTAACCTGTTCTATTCTTCGGGCGCTGGCTCGCGAGCCGCTGCGCACCGGGCGCATTCTTAACATCAACGTCCCCGACCTGCCGCTCGATCAAATCAAAGGCATTCGCGTTACCCGCTGCGGCAGCCGTCATCCGTCAGACCAGGTTATTCGCCAGCAAGATCCGCGCGGCAACACGGTGTACTGGATTGGCCCGCCGGGAGAAAAACTGGATGCGGCGCCGGACACCGACTTTGCTGCCGTCGACGAAGGCTACGTTTCGGTGACCCCGCTGCACGTCGATTTAACCGCACATAGCGCCCATGAAGTCGTTGGCCACTGGCTGGAAAAGGCCGGAGTTGAGGCGCAATGGTAAGCAGACGCGTACAAACCCTTCTCGATCAGCTTCGTGCCCAGGGCATCAAGAACGAACAGGTTCTTGAGGCTATCGCGCAGGTGCCGCGCGAGAAGTTTGTCGACGAAGCGTTTGAACACAAAGCCTGGGAAAATACCGCGTTACCTATTGGGTCTGGTCAGACTATCTCTCAGCCGTATATGGTGGCGAGGATGACGGAATTGCTGGAGCTGACGGAGCATTCAAAGGTGCTGGAGATTGGCACCGGCTCGGGTTACCAGACCGCAATTCTGGCGCATCTGGTGGGGCATGTTTGCTCCGTAGAGCGCATCAAAGGGCTGCAATGGCACGCCAGACGTCGCCTGAAGCAGCTCGATTTACACAATATTTCGACCCGTCACGGCGATGGCTGGCAGGGCTGGCAGGCGAAAGCCCCGTTTGACGCTATTATTGTGACGGCGGCCCCGCCGGAAATTCCGACTGCGCTACTGTCGCAGCTGGACGAAGGCGGCATTCTTGTTTTACCCGTGGGCGACGACCAGCAGTTTTTAAAACGCGTCCGTCGCCACGGAGACGAATTTTCAATCGACACGGTAGAAGCTGTTCGCTTTGTGCCCTTAGTGCCCGGCGAATTAGCATAACCCGGAAATATCCGGTTTTCTTGCTGTTGATTCGGCGTAACGTAGCCGAATTCAGCAAAAGCTGGCGTGGTTTACGCCGCTTTTCTACAGTGTTTTCATGAATATCTGGTTGTTATCATTTTGGGGGATAAATGAGCGCGGGAAGCCCAACTTTCACTTTACGCCGGGCGGCGGTGTTGACGCTAACCAGCCTTTGGCTGGCAGGCTGTACGAGCAATAATAACACCCAGGCACCGATCAGTTCCGTTGGCGGCAACGGCAATGCTTCAGGCTCTTCAACCGGCAGCCTGCTGGTGACTAAGCCACCGACAATGTCTACCTCTACCCCGGTTCAGCAACCGCAGATTCAACCGGTTCAGCCCGTTCAGCAGCCGCAAATCCAGCCCGTTCGTCAGCCTCAGGCCCAGCCCGTCGCCTCCGAACCTGTGCATACGGAAAATGGCCGCATCGTCTACAACCGCCAGTATGGGAATATTCCCAAAGGCAGCTATGCGGGCGGCAGCACCTACACCGTTAAGCGCGGCGACACCCTGTTCTATATTGCGTGGATTACCGGGAACGACTTCCGTGACCTGGCCCAGCGTAACAACGTAGCGGCACCGTATGGTCTCGAGGTGGGGCAAACTCTTCAGGTGGGCAACGCATCCGGGACGCCAATCACCGGTGGCAATGCGGTGACCGCGGCCGATGCCCGCGCGCAGGGCGTGACTACGCCAGTTGAACAAAACTCGACCAGGGTAGTTGCTTCTAAACCGACAATTACGTATTCTGAGGATTCAGGTGAACAGAGTGCTACCAAAATGTTACCGGGCAATAAGCCAGCTGAGACTGTCGTCACAGCACCGGTTACGGCACCTGTGGTTAGCTCTACCGAACCTACCGTCAGCAGTACGTCTAACAGCTCGCCAATCTCGACCTGGCGCTGGCCGACCGACGGTAAGATCATCGAGAACTTTGCGGCGACCGAAGGGGGCAACAAAGGTATCGATATCGCCGGCAGTAAAGGACAGGCAATTATCGCGACTGCCGCAGGGCGCGTGGTATATGCCGGTAACGCACTGCGCGGTTACGGTAATCTAATCATCATCAAACACAACGATGATTATCTGAGTGCCTACGCCCATAACGATACAATGCTGGTCCGGGAACAAGAAGAAGTTAAGGCGGGGCAAAAAATCGCTACCATGGGTAGCACCGGAACCAGTTCTACACGATTGCATTTTGAAATTCGTTACAAGGGGAAATCCGTAAACCCGCTGCGTTATTTGCCGCAGCGATAAACCGGCAAGACATTCATTGAGTGTATTGCCCAGGGATCACGGGTAGGAGCCACCTTATGAGTCAGAATACGCTGAAAGTTAACGAGTTAAACGAAGACGCGGAATATGATGAGAACGGAGTTGAGGCTTTTGACGAAAAAGCCCTTGTAGAAGAGGAACCCAGTGATAACGACCTTGCAGAAGAAGAGCTGTTGTCACAGGGTGCTACACAGCGTGTACTGGATGCGACTCAGCTTTATCTTGGAGAGATCGGTTACTCTCCATTATTAACAGCCGAAGAAGAAGTTTACTTTGCTCGCCGCGCACTGCGCGGTGATGTAGCCTCCCGCCGACGCATGATCGAAAGTAACCTGCGTCTGGTGGTCAAGATTGCCCGTCGTTACAGCAATCGCGGTCTGGCTTTGCTGGATCTGATTGAAGAGGGTAACCTGGGGCTTATTCGTGCCGTTGAGAAGTTCGATCCAGAACGTGGATTCCGTTTCTCAACGTACGCCACATGGTGGATTCGTCAGACCATCGAACGGGCAATCATGAACCAAACCCGTACGATTCGCCTGCCGATTCACATTGTGAAAGAGCTGAACGTTTACCTGCGTACCGCTCGCGAACTCTCCCATAAGCTCGACCACGAGCCGAGTGCGGAAGAGATTGCCGAGCAGCTGGATAAACCGGTTGATGACGTTAGCCGTATGCTGCGTCTCAACGAGCGCATTACCTCGGTAGACACCCCATTGGGCGGTGACTCTGAGAAAGCGCTGCTGGATATCCTCGCGGACGAGAAAGACAACGGACCGGAAGACACCACGCAAGACGATGATATGAAACAGAGCATCGTGAAGTGGTTGTTCGAACTGAACGCTAAGCAGCGTGAAGTGCTGGCTCGTCGTTTTGGTCTGCTGGGTTATGAAGCTGCAACGCTGGAAGATGTGGGTCGTGAAATCGGCCTGACTCGTGAACGCGTTCGTCAGATTCAGGTTGAAGGCCTGCGCCGTCTGCGTGAAATCCTGCAGACTCAGGGGCTGAACCTCGAAGCGCTGTTCCGCGAATAACAAAGTTTCCATCAAAAAGGCCAGTCAGCGATGACTGGCCTTTTTCTTTTGCCTTCCGCAACGGGGAGGGGAACTACACCAGGCTCTTCAGCCGGTAAATCCACTCCAGCGCCTGGCGAGGAGAGAGCGAGTCCGGGTCCAGATTTTCCAGCGCTTCAACGGCCGGAGATGTCTCTTCTGCCGCAACCAGCAGCGACATTTGCGTGCCGTCTACCTGGCTTGCTGACGCATTGCCTGAAATGCTCTCCAGCTCGCGGAGCTTCTGGCGCGCACGTTTAATCACGTCTTTTGGCACGCCCGCCAGCGCGGCGACGGCCAGGCCATAGCTCTTGCTGGCCGCACCGTCCTGCACGCTGTGCATAAAGGCGATGGTATCGCCGTGCTCCACGGCGTCCAGATGCACGTTAGCCACGCCTTCCATTTTTTCCGGCAGCGTGGTCAGCTCGAAGTAGTGGGTAGCGAATAACGTGAGTGACTTGATACGGTTTGCCAGGCTTTCGGCGCAGGCCCAGGCCAGCGACAGCCCGTCATAGGTCGATGTCCCTCGGCCTATCTCATCCATCAGCACCAGACTGTGCTCCGTGGCGTTGTGCAGAATGTTGGCGGTTTCGGTCATTTCGACCATGAAGGTTGAGCGGCCCGAAGCCAGATCATCAGCGGCGCCCACGCGCGTAAATATGCGGTCCACAGGCCCAATTTCTGCCTGCTGTGCCGGCACAAAGCTGCCGATATAGGCCAGCAGCGCAATGAGCGCGGTCTGGCGCATATAGGTACTTTTACCGCCCATATTTGGGCCGGTAATAATCAGCATTCTGCGCTGAGGAGAAAGGGTCAGTGGGTTAGCGATAAACGGCTCACTGAGCACCTGCTCCACCACCGGATGGCGACCGCCGACCAGTTTAATACCGGGTTTGTCTGTCAACGTTGGGCAGGTGTAGTTCAGGGTATAAGCACGTTCGGCCAGGTTCACCAGCACGTCCAGCTCCGCCAGCGCGGTGGCGCTTTTTTGCAGCGCTTCCAGGTGCGGTAGCAGCAAATCAAACAGCTGGTCATAAAGCTGTTTCTCCAGCGCCAGCGCCTTGCCTTTGGAGGTCAGTACCTTGTCTTCGTATTCTTTCAGCTCGGGAATAATGTAGCGCTCGGCGTTTTTCAGCGTCTGGCGGCGAACATAGTTGATCGGCACCAGGTGGCTTTGACCGCGGCTGACCTGAATGTAGTAGCCGTGCACGGCGTTAAAACCGACCTTCAGCGTATCCAGGCCCAGGCGCTCGCGCTCGCGAATCTCCAGGCGATCCAGGTAGTCAGTCGCGCCGTCGGCCAGGGCTCGCCACTCGTCCAGCTCTTCATTGTAGCCCGGTGCGATTACGCCCCCGTCACGCACCAGCACCGGCGGTGATTCGATAACCGCGTGTTCCAGTAGCTCACGCAGCTCCACAAATTCGCCCATTTGCTCGCGCAGGGTTTGCACATAGTCGGTGCTAACGTCAGACAGCGTTTCGCGCAGCGCGGGCAACTGCTGGAAGGCATAGCGCATACGTGCGAGGTCGCGCGGGCGAGCGGTGCGCAGGGCCAGGCGGGCGAGAATACGCTCAAGGTCGCCGACCTGGCGCAGCGTTGGCTGAATTTCCGCGGTACGTTCCTGCAGGGCGGCAATAGTTTGCTGACGTTTGGTAAGCACATCGACGTTGCGCACCGGCATATGAAGCCAGCGTTTGAGCATACGGCTGCCCATCGGCGTGACGGTGCAGTCCAGCACCGAGGCCAGCGTGTTCTCCACGCCGCCGGACAGGTTCTGGGTTATCTCCAGGTTACGTCGGGTGGCGGCATCCATAATGATGCTGTCCTGCTGCCGGTCCATGGTCACGGAGCGAATATGCGGCAGAGAAGTGCGCTGGGTATCTTTCACGTACTGCAACAGGCACCCGGCGGCGCAAAGCGCATGGTGGGCGTTCTCGACGCCGAAGCCGGTCAAATCACGCGTACCGAACTGCAAATTCATTTGCTGGCGTGCGGTTTCAATCTCGAATTCCCAAAGCGGGCGGCGGCGCAGGCCGCGGCGGCCATCAATCAGGCTCATCTCCGCGAAGTTTTCCGCATACAGCAGCTCTGCCGGATTGGTGCGCTGAAGCTCAGCCGCCATGGTTTCGCGGTCTTCTGGCTCAGTAAGGCGGAAGCGCCCGGAACTGATGTCCAGCGTGGCATAACCAAAGCTTTTGCTGTCCTGCCAGATAGCCGCCAGCAGGTTGTCCTGGCGCTCCTGTAGCAGCGCTTCATCGCTGATGGTGCCCGGCGTGACGATACGCACAACTTTACGCTCAACCGGCCCTTTAGAGGTAGCCGGGTCGCCAACCTGCTCGCAGATAGCGACTGACTCACCGAGATTGACCAGCTTCGCCAGGTAGTTTTCTACCGCGTGATGCGGCACACCGGCCATCGGAATAGGTTCACCGGCGGAAGCACCCCGCTTGGTCAGCGAGATATCCAGCAGCTGAGAGGCGCGCTTTGCGTCGTCATAGAACAGCTCGTAAAAGTCACCCATGCGGTAAAACAGCAGGATGTCACGGTGCTCGGATTTGAGACGCAGATACTGCTGCATCATGGGAGTGTGTGAGTCTAAATTTTCTATTGTACTCATCGGCTTGTGATGTCCATTCTATTAAATTTTAATGAGTTAGTGTTTTTTATGGTTATCATTAGGTTTCACGTTGTCTCATCGGATATCATGAAATCCTACATTTAAATGTAGGTTTAAGTGTAGCTTGCCAACCTATAGCCTGGTAAAATATGGGCACATACAGCGCAACCTACATTTATGTTCATGACTGCATAAGGTGCATGATAACGGAGTCTTTATGGCAGGAAAACAAGAGGGAAAGCCACTTTCGTTTAAAGCGGTAGAAATGATGAAGCCAGGCGATAAAGATAAGGCTGATGTAGGCGAAAATCGTGGCTTACGTGTCTCCTGTGGTGCAACTGGGGTTAAGTCTTTTTTCTACCGTTACACAAGTCCTCTGACTGGCAAGCTTGCTCAGGTTAAAATTGGTAACTTCCCGCAGACTTCTCTCGCCGCTGCACGTCTTAAACTCCACGAATTAAAGCTCCTCCGACAGGAAGGTCGGTGCCCTGCGACTGAACTCAAAAAAGATAAGCTCCAGCGTGCGATTGAAGCTGAACAAGCTAAGATCCCTGAATTGACCGTACAGGGATTAGTTGAACTGTATCTTACTGAACGTATTGAGGATCGTAAAACGAAGGACGGAAAGATCATACCCGGTGCCAGAAAGCCGAAAGGGCAGGCTGAGGTTCGTCGTACTCTCTATGGTGACGCTGTTAAAAGCTTAGGAACCCGGAATGCTGCTGAGATTACGCGCCAGGATGTCATTAATTTAATCAATGGCATTGTAGCTCGAGGTGCAACCGTACAGGCAGGGAATGTACTGAGGGAGCTTTCACTCGCATATGAATTTGCTATTGGCCTTGGGCGCTTTGATGACAGTTTTGCGAATCCAGCGTTGTTAGCAAAATCCAGTTTACGACAGACCAGAATCAAGCTCACAAATGGACGTGGAACACGAGTACTGAGTGAGGATGAGCTTGCTAAATTCCTTAACTGGCTTCCGGGCTCTGCTTATACGCCAACGATCAAAAACGTGCTACGTTTGACTCTCTGGACCGGTTGCCGTACCGGTGAAGTCTGCAATATGGCGTGGAAGGATGTTGATCTTGAAAAAGGCACTATCCATCTGCGAGAAACCAAAACAGGGGTAGAGCGCTACGTACAGTTATCTGATCAGGCAATCGACTTTCTCAAAGTACTACGCCTCACCTCCGATAAATACTTATTCCCTTCACAGGCGACAAAGAAGCCAATTCAGCAGAAGTACCTGACTGAAAACTCATGGCGTTTACGTGAAAGCGGTCAAATGCTTGATATACCTCACTGGACGCCGCACGATCTGCGTCGTACAGTACGAACGGGGTTATCTCGTTTGCAGTGTCCAAATGAGGTAGCAGAGGCCGTATTGGGGCATACACGTGGCGGCGTTGAAGGTATTTATAATTTGTATAAGTATGATGCTGAGTGCCGGAAGTGGTTGCAGGTGTGGGCGGATTATTTGGATGGGCTTATTTAAATTACTACTGAGATACCGAAATTTCTGCATAGGACGAAATGTATGAGAAATAACATTAGGTTCGATTTGTCTGATTACTTAATTCATTTTTTTAGAGATGTAGATTTAAATAGTGGTAGCTCTATTAACTTGCCCGAACATTGTGGGTTCAATAGCCAGCATCATGCTAATCTCATCGACGCAAGATATTTACTCAGATTGTCTTTACGTAATTATAAATTATTTGCTTCTTGGTCATATCGCAATGGTCAAAGAACTGTTTATGGTGACTCTCCTGCAGTGTGTTTTACTGATATGCCTATTGCGGCCTATTTGGATACTGGAATGAAAAGATTGGGAAGAAATGAGAAAATAGGGCTTTATGCTTTAATTTTTCCTAAATCTCATATGTTCAATGCCGGTTCGAGACCTGCAATTTATGCACTTGATAATGCTTCATCTATTACTTGGTACTCCCGTGGAGGAGATGAGCGTATTATTCATGAATCATTGCTACCTCTAATTGAACAATATAGATATGTAACATATATACCGCAAAAAGTTGACTGGACGCATGAGCGTGAATGGCGGTGGCCATATCGAGGTGATATTGATAAATACCTCAGTCAAATTAAAGAGTATGGTATTTCTGAGGATGTTGAAAGCACACCTGGACTTGATCTTAAAACAATCAATATGATAGGGGGAGGAGTAATAGTTCCATTTCGTTCTGATATTCCAGTCATAGCGCATGATATACTAACGTTAATAGATCAAGGTATTATTAATAAAGATGCTTTTAAATTTATTATAGCAATGGATAATCTGCAGTCATTGGACAGCATTTTTGAACCAGAGAAGTTGCTTTATTATATCAATGAAAATACTTTTGATTTCGACATTTTCTTTGATTTACCTGAGTCAGAAGTGAAAAGTTGTGCTAACTCTGTTATGCAATATGTAGATGATTTACTTGCGGATAAAAGCTATTTTAATACTGCTTTTCCTAAAGAGTATGGTAATGCTTGGGTCTGGATTCAGGATAATCAGTCTCCAACGGTTAGAGCATTAGTGCAGGCTGGTTTGATTAAAGTTAATAAGGAAGGTAGATATTTACTAGATATTAAATTAGGTGGAAGAGACTGGGAATTAAGGAAAAAAGAGGCGTTTGCTAGCCATGTTGCTGATTGGCTGGTCAATCGTTTTGATTTACAAGCTACGAGTTTTTCAGTCGCAGGTTCTTACGACTATGATAGGTTGCCATATTATACTGATCCATTAGAGGAACAGCACCCTTTCTATAATAATACTATAGAGATTGATTGGTGACTTCTAATGAGTTGAACGGAGGTCATGTTTTAATATTTGTTAGGTGAGCGCAAATAAATTTTAATAAATACGCATATAGAGTATTCTCCATTGGAGATAGCAGCACTAAGTATTATTGGTGCTGCTCTAATCTGAATTTATAAGTAATAGTTAATGGGATAAATGTAAGTTTCTCAATGAAATATGCCAATGATTATATGTCGACTGAAATCGTATTTTGCAAGCTGCGATGGGAATATTTCTATTAGTACTAATAGTTGGAGGGTTTACTGAATTTATAGATGCCATGAAAATTAAATTTAATAATAAATGGTGTATTTATAGAGTGAGTTGCTGGCTCAGTTAACTGATGCTTCACAAGCCAATAAATTGAGATAAATACCATTATGGCAAATGTGATAATATTTTCACAGGGCTTCCTTTTGGAATGAAATATTAATTACCTTACCCAAAAGGAACCCGAATGTTATTTAGTGATTATAACCCTGACACGTTTATATAGAACTGACCTTTACCTTCATCATTTTTTTGTATCCGGTAGGTGATTGGCAGAGAATTTTGCAGATCAGGTTTTGTGAACGTTAAATCAGCCGCACACTGATAAACGTCAAGACCTGATTCATGGCTTATTGTTCTGACATTTTCAACTGAAATCCGCACATCCTTATCCAGTGTCATGCCTTTCTCGATTGTCTTTCTTGCAATATCTACGACCAGATTTTTTGCATCATCACTACTGCATTTTGGCGTTTTTTCGCCGCAGCCAGCCAGAAAACCAGCAGCAATTAATACCAGAAGTATTGCTCTTTTCATCTATAGTTCCTTCGTAAATTAATGATACTTTTATTTCTTATTAAACAGACCATCCATTGCGCCTGCCGCAGAAGCCCCGCAGTATCCCTCGCAACCACGAGTCATAATGCTGGTCTTACCGTTTTTCAGTTCACTGATAATTGCAACACACTGGCTGGTATTGTCATTCCAGACCCAGCGACGCTTCTGGCTTTCTCCGGCAGCTATTTGCTGTGCTGTCCCCTCCATATTGCATACGCCCGAACCATCCCCCGTTGAGGCATTAATGTTGAATTCAGCATTGTCTTTTCCCGGATTCAGGGTTAGAACTGCTCCGGGTTTTACGTACTGCGCTGCTGCGACAGGTAGCGTTATGGCTGCCATCAATAAGGCCAACAGTTTTCTGTTCATTAATTAATTCCCTGTTAAGTGATACGGATGTTTTTGGCTATTTTCCCCAGTGCCAGCGGTCTGCGTTTTTCCACAAAGAAATAAACGACGTTGAATGCGGACTTGCGATGATTCCCTCGACCAAGAGAAGGCCAGTTGCGGAAGGATTCGATCTGTTCTTCTGAATAAGGCGTGTCAGAGAAGTCAAACAGCACAAGCAAGGCTTTGCCATCGTGCTTCATCAATTTCTTTACTTCTGTACTGTTGACGGTCGCGGAGACATTGGAACGTGCCGCAGTTGGTTTACGTACTGCAAACTCAACGGCTACATCATCAATGACAAAATCAATGTAACCGTGCCCGGATACAGTTCCTGGCAGCTTGCTTTTTACTTCCGGTGAGACATTATCTGCAAACCAACCCAGCAAATAGCAACGTACCAGAGGCAGTAATTCCCGCTCGCTACATTCGTTCAGACGTAGGGTTTTGACGAACTCCCTGCGATAAAGAGAACTGAAAAAGTACTCAAAGCATTCCGTTATTTCAGTGATGGTGGCTGCCATGGCTGCATCATTTACCTGCTATTAGGTCCATTTTTAAGGGCATACCTTTCCGGCCATAATGTTTCCGGTGTCGTATCCAGAGCCCCGGCAATAATGCGCTCAGCTCTGGGGTAATGACGCTCTAAGGCGTTATTTAATGTACGTGGCGCAAGGCCGTGACTGCGTGAAAGTGACGCCAGCGTTAACCCTCGCTTGTGAAGTGCTGCCACAATATCGGCACGATGCCAGTTCCCTGAACTTCCTTTGCTCTGCTTTTTCTGCGATGCTGTTGAGTTACGCACAGTATTAACTCCATGGAATCATTACATGGATATTAAATGCGAATAAAAGATACCTTTCAAGTTTTTTTGGTATCTATTTGTGGGTTTTCATATTAACGCATTGATATCTGGTGAAATTTATATGAGCAGTAAGAGATCAGTATCGGCCATACCGACCCATCCTGAAGCTTCTGTTGAAGAGGCTAAAGACTGGCTGACAGCAGAGGAATTCACTCATATTGAGGGAATGCCGGGCACTGCGCGTGGCGCCAGGATGCGCCTGGAAAAGCTGGCATCTCTGCACCCGGAAATACGTCGTAAAAGGACTGCCGGGAAAGGCGTGGTTTACCATATCAGCGCAGCCACAATGTCGCTTGATGATGAGAGAAACAGGGCTAAGGGCGAAGCGTTTGCTCTCACCGACAGCGATCGCCAGCTTAGCCTCTGGATACAGTTGTATCGCAATATGTCACCAGCTTCGCGGGCGCAACTGATGGAGCAGGCCCTCAGGCTGGTAAAGGACGATCTGATGTCTCAGGGACCTGATCTTTCTGAACTGGCGGTACAAATCATGAAACTGCCCGAAGATGAGCGTAAGTGCCTTTTTGAGAAGCTGAACGGGAAGGTGTGATAGCGTCAGTTTTCTGCCATGTCAGACAGAAGGAACCACCCCGGAATCCTGACCTGTCTGACATGGCAGAATGGAAAGTATGCCATCACTTAATAATGAATAAAAACCTATTATCAGTTATTTCATTTCTGAACTACATATTAGTTTCTTATTGTTACTATTTGCATTAAAAGTATGTTTTTGATATAATACTATTGCTGATGAATTATATTTTACCCAGTCAGTACGTTGTCATGCACTTACCATTTATTAGGTGATTAAACCCCACCTATGCTGGTACAGACATAACGTCTTGTCAGAATATGTTGAACAGGAAAATCACTGATGAATATTGTCCATCAGGAAGGGCTAGCTATGCCCGTAGATCAGGAATTAATAAATATCATATTAAATGAAGCGGGAAATCCAACACCGCATAAAGCCAAAATTACAGCCGTTAGTCTGTTATTTAAAGACCTGAGTTACAGCGCTGAAAAGGGCGGTTACCATCCTGTCGAAATACGGCTTATTTCTCGTAATGACGAATGGTATTTCGATTACATCACCGACTTCAGTTATATGGATGTGGTTTACACCGAACTGGAAAAGGAAATTGATTTTAGCTGGAGTCAGCAATATGTCTTTCTGGCTCATGTTGGTGACTTGCCTGTTAACGCCGGAAGGGAGTTATTTGAAATCTGGCAATCCAACTTTATCCAGTATCACGCCATGAACATCTACACCATTACCGTTCTCTGGGAAAGCTAATCCCACCGCACTAATTATCACTACTTTATGGGGAATTATCTGTGACGACTGACAGAGGGATACGTGCGTCTCAACAGGGCGAACTGGACTGTCTTTGCGGTGCTTATTGCGTGGTTAACATGCTGAGCTGGTTGTATGACGGCAGGGTGAAACGACGCCCGTTAATGAACCGGCTTATTCAGGCTTATCAGCAGCGCTGGCCTTTGCATGAATGGCTGACTGAAGGGATTGAAGAGGACCGTCTGGACTGGCTGATAGCGCAGGTGTTGCAGAAAGGGCACTACAGCCGCCAGTTCCCGGTTCAAATCACCAGACCCTTTGCAAGGAAGCGGGGAGTAACAGACGGGCGACTGTTCAGGGAAATGCAGCGGTTTCTTGATGTTACTGATCACTCCCGCCTGATTATGCTCAGCGACCAGTTTCACTGGTCCCTTCTGGTCAAAATGGATGAGGAAACGCTCTGTTTCTTCGACAGCAACGGGCGAACCACCATGCCCCGTAAAGCTTTCTCCCTGCGTACTGGCGTAACCCGCCGCCAGCTGTTTCCCGGTGCCATTTACTTCATTGAAAGGGCGTTCTGACATGACCATGTTTACCCAACGTGAAACCCGTATCCTCGATCAGGCGCGTGACATTATTAGCCGGTACTATCAGCGAGGGGTTCAGCTCTGCTCCCCTGATGATGTTCGACGGTGCGTGATGGTTGAGCTGGCACCGCTTGAACATGAAGAGTTTGGCATCATCCTGCTCGATAATCAGAATCAGCTGCTGCACCGCGAAATCCTGTTCAGGGGTACGCTAAACTCGGTCAGCGTTCACCCCCGTGAAGTTATCAAACGCGTGCTTAAATATAATGCTGCCGCAGTCATCCTTGTCCACAACCATCCCAGCGGCGAGCCTGAGCCCAGCCGTTGCGATATCAAGTTGACTAAAAAGCTTCAGGAGCTACTCGAAATGCTGGATGTGCGGTTACTTGATCACTTTATCGTGGCAGGAACTGAAACGGTGTCGATGGCTGAACGGGGGCTGGTGTGATGCTGAAAGTTACCTGGTTTAATGTACGTTATCACGGGTTACGCGCATGAGCAGGGCAGCGTTACGTCAGGTCGTGCCGGTGGTGCAAACCACCGTGTTCGATGCGTATATTGTCGGTCTGGCACCATCGGGACGGCGGGGCATCACCAGCCTGTTAAACCGCAGTGCCAGCATACTTAAACGCGGTTCGGGCGCAGATAACTATCCGTGGGAACAACTTAACTACGCCACCGTCGCCAAAGTACGTGCGGCACTGTTGGATGACGGTTACGCCGTGTCGTCGGTGAACATGGCGCTGTCAGCACTGCGGGGCGTGGCACAGACGGCCTTTAATCTCAATTGCATGGATGCCGAAACGCTGGCACGTATCCGGTCAGTGAAGCGCGTTAGCGGCGATATCCAGCGTAAGGGAAGGGCGTTAGACAAGTCGGAAATTCGGGCGCTGATTCATGCCGCAAAACAGCATCCGCAGACGGTACGGCGCTGTCGTGATACCGCCATTGTGCTGACACTTTGCGGAACAGGTCTGCGGGCCGGGGAACTGGTCAAACTTGAGCGCCGGGACTATGACAACGGCATCCTGACAGTGAGGCAAGGGAAGGGGCGAAAATACCGTGAAATTCACGTGGCAGATGCAGTGGATAAGGCCATACGCGCATGGCTGAAAGTCAGCGCAAGCGAAGCTGATGGTGCGTTGTTCGGACGAATTCAGCGTAACGGTAAGGCCGCCAGCCAACCTCTGACTACGACGGGGTTAACGGGTATCCTGGCTGAGTTACAGCAGACGTCAGGTATTGCACGTTTCACCCCACATGACATGCGGCGCACCTTCATCACCCGTTTACTGGAGCAGGGCGTGGATATCAACACCGTCCGCCAACTGGCAGGCCACAGCGACATATCCACGACAACCCGCTATGACTGTCGTGGTGAGAGCATGAAAGTCAGCGCCAGCAAACGCATCAGGTGTTTTTAGCTTTTGAGCCGTTTCCAGACGCGGCTTTAGTTTTATCTTCAGCACTCAACCGCGCGTACTTTTGATTCTGGACGTTAATCAGTGCATTGATATTTTCAGGCTGAAGTACCCACGCAACATCCTCACGCGCCCATTCTTTACCGTCAGAGAGTCGTTTTAACCGGGGTTTCCATATTCCATACTCATTAAGTTTTTCTGCTACCGAAGCATATTTCTCACGATCTGACTCCCCCGTATGAAGCTTGTCAAAACGACCTTTTACAAGCTGGTAAACAGTGTAGATTTCCAGTGCCTTAGGGGACCTGGCCGGGACTATCATGGGGTGTTCCTCCGACCTATAAATCCCGTTTAGCTCTCCCTCATTGAGCAGGTCATTAAACATGTGGTTCACGCAGGCACTCAGCACATCCGCCGCTTTCTCTGCAGCGAATTTATCCGGGCTAAAACCCGCTCCCGTCAGTTTCCGGGCAATCAGTGCCAGCTTTTGCCGGGTATCCCGCCCCAGATAGAGCTTCTTCTCCAGAAATTCAAAGACCTCGTTACTGCTTTTCCGTTCCCGGTGGCATCTGGCGTCAGCCTTGTTGCTTTGGTTACCAATCATAGTCACCTCCATGAGAGCATTTTGTACAAAATATCACCATTGAGCCTCAGTGAAAATTGCTTCTTTATATGACCGTTTTGGAGACAGAAATAGATGATCTCGAATGACATCCACATTAAAGATGTCCTTAAAGTGCTCAACGAAGGCATCGTTGAGTGAATCCTTGCGTTTTTTGGTGGTTGTAAATAACCCCGCTCCTGAAACAGCTCAAAGGAGCACAAGCATGAACACCAACCGTATTTTGCGTAAAAAAGAGGTTCTTCATCTGACGGGGATCTCGTCAGCGACGTTGTACCGACTCATCTCGAAAGGAGTCTTTCCTTTGTCAAAGAAGCTAACGGGCGACAGTGGCCGGGCGGTGGGTTGGCTGGAGAGTGATATCAATAACTGGGTTAACAGTCGTATGCAGGCGGGAGAATAAAATGAAAGAGATAATAGCTAAAACAAGTTCTGCGAAAGAAATAGCAGTCCCCTGGTTTGAAACCATGGGGAAACAGGTTGGGTTATCGAAACGTACTACCGCTGCCATATTAAGGGAACAACAGTTGCGGATACGTAAGCTTAACCGGGTATCTGCACGGATTTTGTCTGATGCCATCAAAAGAGGGGAGCACTGGTGGGAGGATGAGTGCAACATATACGGTAAAATAGCGTGTATTCTTGACAGGTGTAAATACATTCCATGTGGAAGTGGAGCCTGTGCGCAATGTAACGCTGCTAAACAATTACATTACCAGGGCGTTTCGGTGGGGAATAGTTTACCGGGTCATACGACGTTAAATTTAGATTATTTAAGGCCGACTGATGATGAATATTCATCTGGCTGGACTGCAAATGACTTAGTTGAACGGCATCAGGATATTTTTTAATCCTTAACAGGATATAGCAATTTTGCCTGAATAAAAACCGGACACATTACCCTGTTGCTTTACTCAGGTGGCAGGGTAATGAATACAACCAGGAATATTAAATGAACGAATCTTATTACTTCAGAACATCAGACCCGGATTACATTCGCCACGCACCGTCAAGGCTTGAGATTTTAAGCAAAGCATTCCCCACTATTATTACGCAGCAGGAAAGTGAGCATGAATTGCAGCGTCTTATTCATTTACTAAATAAACTGAAAGGCAGCAATCGCTGCTACAACATCATTGCTCAAAGACTCAGGCAGTGCAGAAACGGATCTCCATGCAACAGTCTTATATGCCCGCATTGCCAGCGGGAACGCATTCTGGCGCAACTGGCTATGCTGCATGTCCTGCCGGGGAATTCAGCAGAATATGTGGGAGTGGTCCTGTTTTTCAACAAGGATACGCAAACTCCGCCGCCATGGAAGAACACCGATGCGCTCAGGGCGCAAATTGGTCGTTATAAGCAGAGGATAAGCCGGGTACTTAACCGACTGGGGTACGCCGGTCCGGCCACAGGCACCTTTAGTATGATGCGCCATATGCCTGATGGCCCAGCGCGTATTTTCTGGGTTCCACAGTTGTGTTTGTTCCTGCCCAATGACAGTACGTTGATTAAGGGGCTAAAAGCGCATATGTCGCGAAGTAGTGGGGAATTTATTGATGCGACGACAGTTAACACGCCGGTGATCGTGCCCAGGTATAAAGACCCCGCCAGGCTACTTTCATGCGCCCTGGAGCCCGCCTGGCACACAACGGATTATACACTGACTGATAAAGACGCTCTTGTTAAGTCCAGAGTAGCGCCATTGAAAGGTCGGACACTGTTAAAAAGTTTACTGGCCCTGGACTCACTGGGAACAGGTGCCGTTTCTTTTTCGTTTGGGCAACCCCAGGGAAAGTGCATTGATTTCCCGGTAATGCAGCCACTGCAATGCACTTTTGTTGTTGATCAAATTGCAGTGGAACGACGGGTAACACTGGCAACCACTGCATTTTCGTTGTTGTAAAACTGCAGCGCTCGCCTGTGATTCTGCTGGCACTGATGCACTTTAAAATTCCAACTGTTCCGGTTTTAGCGTAACTGTCTGTTTTCTGCAGAGTCTTACGGATGCCTCTGTGCACCCGATCCTTGCCATCAACTGACGGGTTAGCGCATCTGCGAGGACTTTCTGCGTTTCTGCCAGTGAATATTCTACACACAATGGGGGGAGCGGTCAGCGAGCACCATTGCCATTGAGCGCAACGGAGAGCCTGGGGACACGCAGCATAACGGAGGCTTTATCCGCTTCTCCAGTCATGAAACAACATGGCGAACGAGCGCAGCGAGTGAGGGAAGGCGTCAGCCTGAACAGGGGGAAAGATTTGCGACCGGAGTGGAGCAAATCATGGGCGGAGCCCATCCTCGCGACTGGGGTTTTGACTTTCAAATTACCCGACTTAAAAACTGGTGAAATGGTCTGCGTAAGAGTCAACGTAATAGCTGATGCAACAACACCATGCTGAGACGGGGCCGTGAGTACTGAAAAGGATTATCCAGTGAGGATCCCTAAGTGGGTTTATGACCGTATTACTGAAATAACGGATTATGTCGTGGGGGATACGCAATGGGCGGTCACCCGGCGGCAGACATTACGGTGGTTCCTGGCCCACATATGGCTGGAAACAGACGATGATGGATGGACTATATGCACTGTCCGAGATATCCGTAGCAGCTACGCCAGTCTCCTGGGACAGTGTGAAATTAGTTACCAGGGGGAGTACTTTATGTCCACGCTAACTGATTTCCTGCCGACACTGTCGGATATTGAATTTCGTGCAGGGAAAGCGAGCAAAGACCCGGAAAAGCGTAAAGCCAATGCTTGGCTGTTCAATCCCAAGTGGACTATGTGTGATGAGGCTCAATTGGGCAAGCTAAATCTAGTTGACCTTGAAACCGGTGAGTCTGTCAGTTTTAAAGCTCTGCTTAAGGCGAACGGGAAAGCTCCTAGGCATGCGATAGATGTTGAGAAGCGTCAGACTGACCTAAAACAAAGGGAAAAGGCGTTCCTGGGCAAGGTTACGCGGGGGCGCATGCACATCAACCTGGTGAAGGAATTACGTAGCCGGGAGCCTGATTCCTATTACCGTGCAGGAATACGCAGCCTTAACCATCTCTACAATGGCAGGATTGAGGGACAATATGTCACTTATGACCATCATTATCGTCTGACATTTGGAGGGCGGTATTACGATCAGGTGTTCCAGAATCTACCCAATGAGTTGAAAGCGAAGTTTCGTTGCGGGTTACTCAACTATGACATCGAAGCCTGCAATCTGGCCTGTCTGAACCATCTGTTCAGGGAATATGGTGTTGATTGCTGCGTGGATGCTTCTATCTATGCGGAGATGATCGAACATACCGGGCTGACCCGGAAACAGTGCAAGTCCATAGTCCATACCACCACCTACAGAATTGGGCGTGTGACTATCGGTATTAATGATGGCCTTGGAGCAAAAGTTTATCAGTGGTGCGGTAATAGGAGGAAAAAGGCGCTGAAGATCCTGCGTTGGTGGAACCAGTATGTCAGCCCGTTGAGATGCTCACTTGAGTCATTGCTGGAGCGTGTGCATGACGCACACCGCAAAAGTTGTTCATCACCGCGTAACTATCACAGGTACGCCAATGAAGTCGGTTTAATACTGGATCTGAATAGTGAGGAGTATCAGCGTGAAAAGACTCACCATCAGCAATATGCGCGAAATAAGGCACTGTTGGCGTTTATGATCTGTGGTGTGGAGCAGGCGTTTATCCGTGAGGTTGTGAGGTTGAATCCTGGCAAAGCCTGTATGCTCGATCACGATGGGGTAGTGGCAACGGGCGCGCTTTCACTGCCGGACTGGCATGGTTTCACAATGAAAGAAAAGGAGTAAAGGGCTACTGCATCAGAATTGAACTGGGACGCAGAATTCAGTAAGCCACAACAATATGAACGGAGAAGCCAAGGTGAATGAAAACAGAAATTACTGTACTATCGCAGCACTTATCTCGGATTGAAGCTTAGTCAATCTATTTTCATCTTGAACAGAACAGATAAAAATTATGTCAGAGATCGGCGCAGCGCCCGAGCAGGGCCAAATCGTCAAACTACGCCACAAGATATGGGCAGTAACCGCAGTAAATATCACCAAAGCTCAAACAAAACATGTGATACATAGGCTCTCTCTGGAATGTCTGAGTGATGATGCGCTTGGCGAAAATATCCAGGTGATTTGGGAACGAGAAATCGCTCCTGCAGTTGTCGAATCAACCTCTTTGCCTTGTATCACAGGTCACGACGATCCGATCCTCTTTGATGCATTTATTCGTTCTCTTCAGTGGAGCGCAAGCTCGTTGGCTGTTGGCGATATTCTGCAAGCCCCCTTCCGTGGTGGTGTACAGATGGAAGAGTATCAGTTGGCGCCTGTTATCCGCGCGAATAATATGCCCAGGGTTCGACTTTTGCTGGCAGATGATGTTGGTCTGGGTAAAACCATTGAAGCGGGCTTAGTCACTCAAGAACTGATCCATAGCCATCGAGCAAGTCGTGTACTCATTGTTTGTCCGGCGCACTTACGAATTAAATGGATTGATGAGATGGCTGAAAAGTTCGGCCTCGAGTTCAAGATCATCGATCGAGATTCCGTTCTAAAAATGCGGAAGGAGTACGGACCTAGTATTAACCCTTGGGCCAGCTTTCCTCGTCTTGTGACATCAATTGATTATCTCAAAACAGAGCACCCTCGCCGTTTGTTTGATGAGTTTATTCGGCGAAGACTAGAAGAAAGTCCTAACAACAGGCCCTGGGATTTGCTGATCCTCGACGAGGCTCATAACGCAGCACCGTCTGGCAAAAAACAATATGTCCGAGACTCTGAGCGCACATCGCTGTTGCGTTCGATTTCTGAACAATTCGAACACAAGATGTTTCTCACCGCTACACCCCATAATGGTTATCGTGAGAGTTTTACGGGCCTGCTGGAGATTCTGGACAATCTTCGTTTTTCTCGTGGCACTGGCCTTGATAAGACGCAGCTTTCAGCCGTTACGATTCGACGTCTGAAAGAAGACATCACCAACCCAGACGGCTCACTACGTTTTCCAAAGCGTGTAATCATGCCTAGAGATGAAATAATAGACCCACAGCTGTATGTCACACTAGGCCATGAAGAACAACGTCTATTCAATCTTCTAAATACTTACACTGAAAGCCGATTGACCTCTGTCGACAAACGTTCTGAACGCCCTCTACAGTTCATCCTAACGTTGCTGAAAAAACGAGCTTTATCTTCACCATTGGCGCTACGCGAGAGCCTTATCGTACACACAGAAAATGCTGGCATTAAGGGTGAGCTTGGTATTGGCGAATCATTGTTTAACAGCTTCGAGCAAAAAGAATTGGAAGATTGGAGCGATGATGAAGATAAAGAGGACAACCTAGAGGCTACGACAAGAGCCGCCTCCAAATTGATTTTAGAGCTGTCAGCAGATGAGAAGGAAATGCTTCAGCGTATGTTTGAAATTGTTGATACGCAGGTATCACATTTTTCAATTCAGGAAGATAGCAAGGCGGCAGCGCTAATCGGGTGGATCAATAGAAGTCTTCGCGATGGCGATCAATGGAATGGCGAACGTGTCATTATCTTCACAGAATATAAGCACACGCTCAATTATTTAGAACGGATTCTTGAAAAGCATGGATTCCTTGATTTCACCAAAACCATCATTGGCGGCATGAAAGACTCTGATCGGCAAAAGATCAACGATGAATTTCAATCACCAAACAACGAAACTAATATCCGTATCTTACTCGCTACGGATGCTGCCTCTGAAGGCGCCGATTTTCAGAAGCACTGCCGGAATCTGATTCATTATGAAATCCCCTGGAACCCGACCCGACTTGAGCAGCGTAACGGCCGTGTAGACCGTCACGGGCAAAAAGCAGACGAAGTTCGCATTCATCACTTTGTGTTTAAAAACCAAGAGGACTCCGAGTTTCTTAAACTTATCGTCGATAAAGTCGAAACTATAAGAAATGATCTAGGCAGCGTTGGTGCTTTAATAGCAGATAACGTAAGAAAGAAAGCGCTGGGACAAGCTGTTAACCTTGCTGCCATTGATGATGACGCTCGCAGACGGCTTGCACGAGAAGAAATGGCGCTAGAAGCTCGGGATAATGAAAGCGTCACGCAAATGGTCGATGCTTTGAACCGAGCTCGCAGTGCACTTGATATCTCTGAAAGTAATCAGCTTGACCTGCTATGCCAAGCGTTGAGTCTGGAAGGCTGTACTGAAGCAATCATGGATTTGGGTGATGGCGAGTTTTCATTAATACACGTGCCAACGGCTTGGACAGAATGTAAAGCCTATGTCAGCACAGAGTACCTACAAAAGCGTTTTTCATTTAATCGAGACAAAGCTCGTGCAGATGATGCAGTGGGTATTGTTCACCTTGATCACCCACTCATGCGACGGGCAATTTCTACCTTTCGTGTGCAGATGTGGGGAGTTCAATCAACCAAAAACCAGTTAAACCGTGTAACCATCACAGAATCATCCGAGATTATTGTACCTGTCATCATTGCCTGGGGACGTTTAGTATTGCTGGGGCCAGAAAATAATCTACTCCACGAAGGATTAGTCCGCTGTTCGCTCTTAATTCAGGAGAACACTCTTGTCCCGCAAGCAGTTTCTCGACCGGATGATGCGATTTATTTTACGGGCCATCTAGAGAGCGTAAAGGCACTTATTGCACCGCTTATTGAAGCTATTACGCAACAGCTTTCGAACGCTGCCACAGAAGAAACTAAAGTATTAATCACTACTCTAAATGAGCGTGGCGAGGTGGCCCGTAAACATGCACAAAGCCTATCGACAGAACGAGTTATGGCAATTCGTAAGGCTATCAAAGATTGGCAGAGTCGCTCTTTGGAGATGCAGTTACAGTTTGTGTTTGATGACGAAGAGCAAGATCAGCGAGAGCAGGATTTAATTGCCCTACAATACAGACTTGAACAGCTTGAACAAGAACGAGAAGCTGAGCCAAAACGCCTACGAAATTTGTATAAGGTTACAAACAAAAAAATGTATCCGGTTGCACTAGAGGTAATTTTGCCTAAGGGGACTTGCTGATGGCAATCAATAAACGTATCGCAAACCGGCAGCACCGCTGGCTTTCCAGTGTTGAAATTACCGGCGTCGTATTAAGCGAACCCGTTCTCGCTGATGTAGGCAATTTTCGCTCGCTCGATAAGGCAGAAATTGCAGTATTCAGAAAGCAGCGGGAAATCTGGAATCTGCCTAAGGGTATGGTGGCAGGAAATGGCCAGCCCGCTTGGATTAACTTTATCCTCGAAGACTTTCTCGGTCTCAAAGACAAAGACTACTGGCAGGTAGGGGCGGCAATTCCAGCTGACAGGGTGGTTAACCTGCACGAACAGCAGGAAGTTCTACGCCCAACTCGCGTATTGCTCGATGAAGGCAACATGGTGATGTTGGTGCTGGAAGTGCCACGCGAGCAATCACTGGATAAGCCTTGGCTGCAAGACAAAGGCCGCTGGAAGGCATCGCCCACCACCAAATTCGAACGCTTATTGCGTGAAACAGGTGCTGAACTCGGCTTGCTTACCAATGGCGAAGCCTGGCGCTTGGTGGTGGCGTCACCTTCAGAATCCACCTCATGGATGACCTGGACAGTTCAAACCTGGAATGACGACACAAATACTCTAGCGGCGTTTAAGGATTTATTAGGTGAATCACGTTTCTTTGCAGGGCCGCGCGATCAGGTCATTCTTGAACTGATTAAAAAAAGCCGTCAGCGCCAGTTGGATGTGGCAGATCAGTTGGGTAATCAAGTACGCGAAGCCCTACAAATTCTGGTACATGAACTGGATAGAACCGATGCCGAGTTGGGCGGCCAATTTCTGGAGGGATACAGCGAAGCGGAAGTATTTGAGTCTAGCGTTGCCTTTATCATGCGCTTGCTGTTTACCCTCTATGCCGAAGAAAATGGTTTGCTGCCCCATGGTAATGTCACTTACGACAGGGCCTATGGCGTATTGCACCTACTCACTGAGCTTGAGGAAACTAGCCGTCTGGCGCCAGAAAAACTAAAACATTCCTATGCTGCCTATGCACGCCTGTTAGCTAGCGCGCGTATATTACATGATGGCAGTGTAGACCCGGATATCCGCATTGCCGCTCACGGCGGCCAATTGTTTGACTCTGACCGTTCACCATTGTTGGAGGGCCGGGCGAAGAATGGTAAATGGCTAACAGAGGTGCCGGAACCGCCTAAGGTCAGAGATGGGGCTATCCGCGATATTCTGCGCAGCCTGAAATATGCCAAAGCCGATGGTGTGCGCCAACTGGTGAGTTATCGTACGCTGGCTGTCGAGCAAATTGGCCATATGTATGAAGGATTGCTTGATCGCCGCGTGGCCAGAGCACCAATCAACCAAACTCTGCTGCTATTGCAAGGAGGCCCGAAGATCGACGAACCCGCTCCCGTGAATGCAAGCGAGTTTGTCGGGCTTAACGAAGCTGCGCTGATCAAAGCCTTGGCCCAGTTCACCAGTAAAACGGCAGGCACTATTAAGAAGGTATTGGAACGCAACGAAGAGCGACAAACATTGGTGAACCTCGGCACCGATGATGCTGAGTTGCTAGCGCAAGCAAAACCGGTTGAACGCTTTCTGCAACCTCTGGGCATAGTGCGGCCCGGTGGCCTGTACGTCACCCACGGCCAAGAACGCCGGTCCAGCGGGGCTCACTATACGCCGCCAACTCTGACCGAGCCGGTGGTACGCCGCACTTTAGAACATCAGGTCTATGTGAACGTGGAAGAAAAACCCGGTTTATTGGTTGAACCAAGGTTAATTAAAAACCCGCAGGAGATTCTGGCCCTTAAGGTCTGTGACCCAGCCATGGGTTCCGGTGCATTTTTGGTACAAGCCACCCGTTATTTGGCTGAGCGACTTGTGGATGCTTGGGAGCACATAGCAGCTGCACAGCCAGACAGCATTTTAACCATGCCCTTTGGTACCCTTTCGCAGGGGGAGGCCAGCGAAAACCTGATGCCGGAATCTCGTGAGGAACGTGTTGTATTCGCTCGTCGTTATGTGGCGGAGTATTGTATCTACGGTGTTGATATCAACAAGCTCGCAGTTGAAATGGCTAAGCTATCGCTTTGGTTAACAACATTATCCAATGATCGCCCTTTTACTTTTCTAGATCATTCACTCAAACATGGGAACTCTCTTGTTGGTCTTACTCCGGCGCAGATTAGTGAATTCACTTGGAAGCAGGTTAGTAATAAGTTCGGCCCGCTGCTTGCGAGTAAGCCTGAGCAAGAAGTCGAGGAGGCAGAGCAACACCGCAAAGCGATTCATAACATTGCCGATCAAGATTTCGTCAGTAAAGAAAAAGAAAACCGCATGGCCGAAGAGGCTCTTGCCTGTATTCGCATGAAGGCAGCCTTGGCGATTGCGGCTTTTTTTGATGGTTCTAACGCCAAGCAGCGTGAAGCCAAATTAATCGAATACCGTTACTGGATGGAGGTCTTGGAAAAGAATGAAAAGGCTCCTGCTGAAATAGAGAGAATAATTTTAAGACTTACTACCGGTGACAATCCTATTAATCCATTTTGTTGGGAAACAGAGTTTCCTGAGGTTTTTCATCGTGAAAGTGGTGGTTTTGATGCTCTGATTGGTAATCCTCCATTTATTGGGGGAAAGAAAATAAGCACAAATCTTGGGAAGGAAACCGCTGACTATCTAAGTCTATACAAAAATGGAAACAAAGGTGCTTGTGACTTAGTCACATACTTCTTGCTTAGATGTTCCTTCGACTTACTTAGAGGCTCGAAACTCTCGAGCATAGGACTTATTACGACAAACACTATTTCTCAAGGGGATACTAGAGAGCTGGGGTTGCTTCGGATGTTGAACTCAGGTTTCGAGCTGTATCATGCAATACCGTCTTTGACATGGCCAGGAAAAGCTAATGTAATTGTTTCAATCATTCACGCTAAAAGAGGGCCATGGTTTGGTGATCGGACTTTGGGGGATGTCAAATGTGAGCTTATATCTTCCTACTTAGATTCGATCGCGTGTAACGAAACTCCGGCTCCAATTAATAGGAATTCCGGCCTGTGCGGAACAGGGGTATACGTTTATGGCAAAGGATTTGTTTTATCACCTGATCAAGCAGATCTTTTTCTGGTTGATCAAAAAAACAATGATGTCATTAAGCCATACTTAGTAGGTGACGACATAAACAACACACCCGGATCAATTCCAAGTCGTTTTTGTATAGATTTCGGGGATCTAGATATAGAGGACGCAAAGACATATGCACAAGTATTTAACCATGTTACAAAAACAGTAAAACCTGAGAGAGATAAGTTAAAAGGTCAAATACACGAGAGTCGCTACTGGATTCATTGGGATCGTCGAGAAGAATTTTTTGAGCTGTTAAAAAAGAAAGAGTTTTCTTTCGGTCGTTCAAGAGTCAGTAACTTACATCTTGTAGAAAAAATCGATAATGCATGGATCCCTTCTGACGCTGTCGTAATTTTTTCCACAGATGAGTACTCTGTGTTTGGAGTTTTGCAGTCAGTTTTTCATCAGGTTTGGGCGGAAAGATTTTCCACAACAATGAAAAATGATTTGCGCTATTCTATTAGCGACTCTTTTGACAACTTCCCCTTTCCTGACCGAGATGCGTTAAATTCTATCGAAGACAATGCTAAATCTTTCTATTTCAATAGGAGAAATATTCTCGGAGAAAAAAAACTATCCCTTAGAGAGCTACAAAAATTGGTCGATGACCACTCTTGTGAAGATGAGGTGATAAAGGATTTTCGTAGATCTATAGTCTTTCACAACGAACTTGTAGCTAAGGCTTATGGCTTTGACGATTTGGATTTGGAATTTGATTTCAGAAATGCTGGATGGCTTCCCCACAATCCGTTTGGCTATACCATTAAAATGGCTACCAGAGATGAAATTATCAAAAGACTGTTAGGCCTTCACGAAAAGCAAGTTCATCACTGACCTAAATAATCGATGAGTACTTGTTTCAACCTCAATAATTCGAAATGATCGGCAATCCGTTCACTGGGTTGCCCCTGCGCCCGAACGCCCATTTCCATATTGCGATCCAGCGCATACATGGTGAGATTGGCTGAAGTGACTAAGGCGTCGTGACGATCGGCGACTAGCACCTTGGCGTGTAGTTTAAGGTGCTTATCGTCAGCGGGGATTCTCCACGTAAGCAGTTTTGGCAAGGCAACCCCTTTGGGCCACAAGGCGATTAAGGTATCGCGGTTGTTTTTGCCGTAGCCTTTTTCGCCCTCGTCCAGCACCATGGTGACCTTTACACCTCGCGCGACGGCATGAGCTATCAACTCGATGATGTCATTGATGATGCCTTCGTAATCCTCCTTTCCCGCTAACCAATAGCCCACAACCAAAAGTTCTGACTCCGCGGCAGAGATAATATCCTGTACCACCTGACGGGTGGCGCGCAGGTACGAACCTTCCACTTTGGGGCCGGTCCAGACCACTTCGGTTTGCGTAGCTTCGCCTTCTGTTAGCAGCACAGCCTCTTTCAGCGCAGCCAACTGCAGGGCAAAGGCACCATTAGTGAGTGCCGAACATTCATTAGCCCAAATGGCGATCACATTTGAAAGTGCGCTTTGCACTGCACCACGCCCAGATGCAAGTTTGGCGATGGTGGCGGAGCCCGACTGTGCGCTTAGTACACACCTCTCCACCCCAGAGAGCACCTCGCCAAAGGCACCTGCATTTATCAACTGGCGTACTGCCTGCGCTAAAACATAGGCAGATTTATCTCTGATAGCAGACATGGCTACTCCCCGTTATTTGAAGTAGGCCATATTGCTGTATGCCATGGTGGGCACCAGGAAGTTGCGATCCAAAAAGCGGTTAAATGCCTCACAAGAAGTCTCTGGTGCCAGCACGCAGGCATGGCAAGCAGCCCCGTTAATGGTGGCATGTACATCGGGTTGGTGGTCTGCACACAGAGGGTCTGATGAGCAGCGTTTAGCATTTTCCAATGCGTTGTGTATTAAATTCGGGAAACGTTCTTTAGTGCCAAGATCCACCAGACCACCTAAGCTGCCTTCGGAATCCGCGCTGGCGGTGTACAACAGTATTCCGGCCATTTTGCGCTCGGGATCGGTACTGCTGTAGATACGCTCACGAACCGACGATTCGGAATAGCCGCAATCCAACGCCAATTGGCGCATCAGTACATGGGCCAGACTGTGCAGCAACACATAACGCGCGCCGGGGAAGTCATCTGCATCCACACCCCGCTCAGCGGCCCATTCTTTGTATTTTTGCTCGATGGCGGCAGCGCGCTTTTGTACGGCAGGCTCCTTTTCCCAGGCAGTTAAGGCTTCTTCTTTTAACTCCAAGAAGATACCTTCACCACGTACCTCGACGGCTGGCAACCAATCCTGCCGCTCTTTATAGATGGGCGCACGCGAGGCTCCCATACCGTCGTCATCCATGCCCGAAGCGTAATCGATGCGGGTAAAGCTGGTGAGTGCGCGCACTTCCAGAAGTTTGCGGGCCAGAACGATGCGATCAATTTTATCAGCGAGGAAATCGGGCACTTCGCCGGCTTCGAGAAAAAAGTCGGATTGATCGCCTTGGTTGCTGCCTTCGATATTGCGGAAGGCGTTCCACTCCGGCAGACGCAAATCAATCTCATCAGTTTCTATTTCGCCACGCTCTTTCAACAGGGTTTGCCAAATATCTTCGGCTTTGAACTCTGTTAGCGCTGGAAACATTTCCATATCCAGCAGTGTTTGCAGTTTTTCCTGTGAATCGATCTTTTCAACCTGATGTTGCGGACATTTCTTCAATGCCTGGCCAATCGGGCTGGCTGCCTCTTTAATTGATAAGGCGCTGCGCACCAAGGGGAACCATCCGTTTGTGGCACCGCGTTGAATCGCCCGTAGCTGACCGGCGTGTTTACACTCATGCGGATCTTTGTTTTTTATCCCCAGCCAAGGACGCTTGCGGGTACATTCACCCAAGGCAAGACTGCGGTTTTCGCCAAACGCATCACTTACGCTTCGTTTCTTTCCACAAGCACAATAGACCCATATATCTGAAACCGAGCCGGTCGTACCAGAATAAACCAACTGCATGCGCTGCCTGCACGGATCACCAGCATCACGATGCACGTAAGCATGCCATGGGAAATCATCTATATGCCCACTCGGGCAAGCCACAACGAATGGCGCAGGTACAGTAGGCGCCCGCTTACCTTTACCACGTCCCGAACAGTTTGGAGCTTTACACTCAATTTCTTGCGTGATGTCGTTGTAACGGCATAGGTGATTGAAATTAGGATCTCCGCCATATTCCTTTTTCAGTTTTTCGGTTCTGTTCTCCGAAGAGGGGTATCCATATTTCAAACCTTTATACTCAGACAAAGTTGCGCAATTCGGGTTGCTACATACTTGATACCTTGGAAAAACACTAACAGGGACGGTTCCTTTTTTATATCCAAACCCACTACTTACAGGCTCAGCTTGAAAGAATCGGCTTACTCTAAGGGCTCGCTCTAATCGAGGCTCCCGAATCACCAACTCCTCCTGAGGTCGCCAGGTATCTATGCCAGAGACGATGACCGACAAAGTTTGTAGATCGACAATCGCACCGGGGCCAAATGTGGTGATTACCTGACTGGGACGAACGTCGCCAATCGCTCTTTTACTCGACATCCGTGTTACTCCTCATCACTCAGATAAAATGCCGCTGTTGGCTCAACTTCCCGCAGTGATCCGGGGGTATACCATTGGCCTTCGTTATCAGTACCCGACGTTTTCAGCAAAACCCGGGCATTGTTTGGTGGGCGCTCGCCACTTTTCAGCCAAGAATAGCGCAGCAGGTCATCTGCATAGTGTGCCCAATCATCTCGGCTGGACATCAGGCGTTCGTTAACCAGTTTGGCGTTTTTCTTGCCGACCAAGTCAGCTGCGCGCAAGGTAATGTCGGTGATCATCAAATCTGTTCCAGGCACTGCAGGATCAAAATTCTGAGCCTGCACTTCTCTCGCCATATTTTGGCCACCCAAACGCTGCATCGCAGCAAAGGCGCCACGCAAACCACGATCTAATGCGCGAGAAGAAAAAGGCGTGACACTGATGGCTTCCACATACCGGTAAAGCGCTGCATGGTAGCCTCGGAAGTGTTCGTAATGTGAAAGATCACGCGCACCCAGCCAGTTATACATGGTAATGACCAATCCTGGGTGTTTGCGACCTACGCGGCTGGTTGCCTGAATGTATTCAGCGGTGCTTTTAGGCTGGCCAGTTACGACCATGAGACCTAAGCGGTCAATGTCTACACCAACTGAAATCATATTGGTGGCCAGCAAGACATCAACTGGGTGCTGCTTACCCTGCTCGCGTGGAAATCTGTTATCAAGACGTTTTAACAGACCAGGGATACGCCAGGAATCCAGTCGACTGGTCAGCTCATCAGGATCATTGATATAGCGTTGCGGGAATCCTCGCTGCTGGGATAAATAGCGAAGACGCTTCTTAATGTCGTCTTCAACCAGACGACGAGCGCCGCCCAATGCGCGCAGACTGTTGAAGTAGCCAACAACTGTTGCATAAGGGTCTGCGGCTTCATGGTCTCGCGTAATTTCGGCTTCACCCGCTGCCAACAGCGCTGCATAAACACGCACCAACAAGGTTTTGGTACTGGAGCCAGGGGCGTTCAATCCGACATAGAGGCGGCCGGCAGTTTTGTCGTCATCCTCTTTAATTTCCTGCTCTTTGGCAAAGAAGGAATCTTTAGATGACAAACCGCTAGGAGGAAAGATCGATAGGTCGCGGTTGTAGAGCTGACGAATTTGCTCGCGAGCTCGGCGAATGGTCGCAGTAGAGGCAATAATCTTAGCCGGTATCGAAACACCAGTTTCGACTTCCACCCGGGTGAGAAAATCTACTGCAGTCTCGTATAGGCCGACCATGGTACCCAGTGGGCCAGAGATCAGGTGCAATTCGTCTTGAATAATCAATTCTGGTGGCACCAACCGACGTGCTCGCTGAGCGTCTTTGACGACACGCTGGTTTGGCTTTTCACCATGCCCTGGCGTTAGATGCCCGTAGGTTGGGCTATATCTGTCGCGCAGGCCGAAGAGTGCCTGAGTTTCGCCCTTGAAGGGCATGCGAGCAAATTTGTCCACTGTAGCAATAACCAGTGAAGGACACTCGCGGTAGATTTCGTCATCGACAACAACAACTGGTAAACCTTGATCATTTGACTTACGTGCACAGAATTCGCACTTTGGATTGGGGCACCGAACAAGTGTTCTTAGCCGCACATTATCAAAATCGTAAGTTTGATTTTCAGGTTTGCCTTGCTGGGTTACCAGTGAGGTGCCGCAGCGAGGGCACGACACCAACTGAACCGGACTACCATCTCGTGGTTTTTTGCCTTCGTCTAAATCTTCCAACGCCTTTCCAGATGCTTTGGCATCGTTTGGCGTAGTTGCTTTACCCACCCAAAGGCCAATTTTAAAGGGCTCCTGTCCCCACTTTTCAGAATTGCTCTTACGCACCAATTCACAGGCGCAGATTAGTGCCGTGGCTCGTTGAAACTGCTGGACCGTAAGTAGGCGCAAGGTATAGCGCATGATGATGGAAACGCCAGCGCTGGAGTCTAGGCCATTAACATCGCCGCGCAAGCGCCGATAGGCCAGTGTAAATGCCGCGAGCCCGAGATAGGCCTCCGTCTTACCACCACCCGTTGGGAAC
The DNA here is from genome assembly GCF_042138895.1 of Cedecea selenatireducens. NCBI lineage: Bacteria > Pseudomonadati > Pseudomonadota > Gammaproteobacteria > Enterobacterales > Enterobacteriaceae > Cedecea > Cedecea selenatireducens. Next base: position 137,968 of record NZ_JBHIKW010000007.1, read on the forward strand.
CAAAGTAGGTCAACGAGTTTGCGGTCTGCTGCAACTTTCTCTCCGGATTTGGGTTTATTCACCATACTGGCGATGTTGAGCAAGATGAAGCCCATCTGGAACGGACGCCAAGTACGGTTGCCCGAATTATTAATATCTTCGTCGAAAGGCGATCCAACTGTTTTTCCATCAGCACTATCTTTTGTGCGGCCTGCCCAAATGGCGTGAATGCGCTGATCCCACATAACGTGATTGGAAAATAAAAATGCCTCAAACGCATTATTCTCGTCTCTGATTAGCTCCAGTCCTTCACGCATTCTTCGGGCAGCATCTTTGCAGCACTCAATAAGCACCTTAGACGTATCAATATTTTCAGGCGTCGAGTTAAAGGGCACTCTCTGCGTTTCCGCTTTTCTATCGGCCACCCATTTCTCGTAGGTCAGTACGAGCGGTTCGATAGCTTGGAACAAATCATTGGGCGTTGCGCATTGGCTTAGCTCCCACATATCCAAGTTAAGACCGGAAATCGCTCCACTTTGGGCTATCAGGCTTGGCACTTCGAAGTTCGGAATAAAATCCGTGAATAATAGGCTGGCGCGGTCACGGGTGACGTTTAGGCCATCCCATCCTGCAGCGACCCCGTGCCCTGTGGCGAATTCTTTGGCATCACGATAGAGCATATTGGCTGCCGCAATTTCAGGATCTTTGGATATGTCTTTATCGAAATCTTTGGCGATGAAGATCGGGTATTTGTCAGCCCCAAACACCTGTAGTTTTGGTTGCATTAACCATTGTTGATCTTTTGCTTTGTCAGAATCGTCACCTTTAGGTCGGCGATTTACCAGAAATAAACTGACCGCCTTGGCGCCATCAATATGGTGAACAACACCCTCCAGAAAAACCTGACCATCACCGTCGCCATCTTCTCCTTGATGTCTAAAGCCATCTGGAGTAACAGTGACTGACGCGGGCGCATTGGATTTTGATAAGGGAATCGGACTCAGTTTGCCAATTTTATCAACCGGTATGCCCTCTACTAAAACGGATCGCTGATAGCGTTTCCAATAGGTGCGGCCTTCAGATGAATGTTTTTCGCGGCGATAGTCGCCCCAGAAAGCATTGGCATGGATGGTTTTTGTTTCCAGCGAAACCAGAAAGGACAGTCCCATAGATGAAGGGCTAAAGCCTACAATGAGCGGAGGTTGTGATTCGTACCCTCCACCCTCATCATCGTCATTGCCCGCAGCTAGTTCATCTTTTTCATAGTCGGGAATTTCAGACTTGAGGGGCGCCAAACGACCTATGATATATCGGGTTGTCGGAAATTCATTGATTGATTCGTCAGCTGTTGTTGGCCCCATTAATTCCCGCTCGAGAGCTTCTAGAATTCGTGAGCGCGACTCTCGTTTGCTGCTATCAGGCATTGGCTTGTTCCTTTTGTTCGCGTTTTTGTGCTCTTGGACCTTTTCCTGTTCCTGGGTGGGCATCGTGAGTGCCACTTAAAGACAAGTATTTTTTCGGTACTGCTTTAGGCTTTTCCGGTGGTGGGCAATCGTTACGTCTTTTAGGAATCAAATTCAGCTTTTTACGAACACGCTCACCAAAGAACTGGCGCCGAATTTCCAAGCCAAAAAATTCGCCAATTGCCGGCGGAACCGCATTTCCAATTTGCATGTGCGCCGCACGTCGATCTCCGGAAAACTGAAAATTATCAGGAAAAGTTTGTAGGCGGGCTAGTTCACGAATCGAAAGTAGTCTGCCTTTCCAGTGGAAAGGTCCTGTTGCTGGGCCTGGCTGAGCTTGAATCGTCCAACTTGGTTTGTCTTTCGCGAGCTTTAAAAGAAATGACCAAAAGCGAGTTCTCCAACCGAATAAGGGAAGCCCACCCATTTTCTCGGTATGCCAGAGGTAGTTTTGGCCTTCAGGAATTGTTGGTAAAAGCTCCGCCCATTTGCCTGAAGGTTTAACCTCATCCAACCAAATATCGACATCCAAATCGCCAATCGAATCCCACGTAGTTAAATGAGGTTGCCCATGACCATTTAGTTTATCAGGATCGAAATGCGTTGGCGCAGGCAGTTTAAAATGCTTTCCATCTCTGTTGGCAACGATAAATACACGTTCTCGTGACTGAGGAATACCATAGTCAGCTGCGTTTAGAGATATTACATGTGGATGGTAATTAGTTTTTTTCTCTCGATTGATCTTGTTCAGCTCATTTACCAACAGTTGTAACCCTTCATCCTTGTCGGAATAAGCAATGCCTTTGACGTTCTCAAGCAATATCACTTCCGGCTGTGCTTCGCGGACGATATCGAGATAGGCCTTCAGGGTTTTAGCTCTCGGGTCGGTTAGTCGATCAGTATCGCCTGTAACCCAATATCCAGACTTGGAAAATGGCTGGCAGGGCGGCCCACCGGCAAGCAGGGTCAACTCTTTGGGCTTTAGTCCTGACTGTCTTAACAATTCACTGGGAGCCAATGCATGAATGTCACCCGGTGAGGCAAGTTTCCACTTGGGGTGGTTTAAAGCGAGAGTTTGCTGTGCAATGGGATCAATTTCTACGCAGAGCTTGTTAGTAAATCCGGCTGCGCTCAGCCCTAAGTCTAAGCCTCCGGCTCCGCTAAACAAGGAAATCATGGTTTTTGCCTGCTTACTACTCATGTATTGTTCTCGCCTTTTTGATATTCGAGCAGCTCGCCTACAGAAACGGAGAGATACTCACAGAGAGTATTAATCGTTTCTAAATCAATCCTCACCAGGGTCTCGTGATACATCCTCGTCAGGGTCCCCCTGTTTATCCCAGTGTCTCGCGAAACATCTGAAATTTTGAGTCTCCGCTCCCCCATCAACCTAGAAAGATGGCTTTTGATCATCCAAGATACCCATTATGACCTGCAAGAGGTAATTTTCGTCTGTTTGTGCTCACTTTACGTTATTAGATGATATTAGGGCAAGTTGCCAACATCACAGCATATTAGTCATTAGGTGTGGAGATATCGTACTGAATCGACTCTAAGTAGTTATTATTCTAGGCATCTTCACGATGCCCACTTTTGGCACTCAGCAGACGTTCGTAGAACTTACATACTGTACACCGAAAGCTTTTTGGAAAGGTATGTGATCCCACCCATGTAATGTGGACACAGCCCTAAGCGAGATTTTCGTTTTCAAATTGTACCGGGCTGCGACCGTCACAGGCACTGTGACGACGCCACCGATTGTAATCACACTCGATATAATTAAACACCGTCGTCCGCATTATTTCCCGGCTGATAAAGCGTTCCTCGTGGATACACTCTACTTTCAGCGAATGAAAGAAGCTTTTCGCATTCGCATTATCGTAGCAGAAACCTTTTGCGCTCATGCAGCTGTGCAGGCTATGCCGCTTCAGCAATACCTGATAATCCGCTGTTCAGTACTGGTCACCACGGCTTGTATGAACGATAACTGACTGGGCTGAACTTTTGGCTGGCTTTCGCCCGCAGTTCCTGACTGCGCAGTTTGGCGGCGATGGTTTTGAAATTGTATTCAGGCAGTTCTTCGGCGAGACGAGGCACACCAAAACGCTGCTATGCCCCAGTGAATGCCTGACTGACAGCAATATCACAGATGAGCCGGAACTGGTGGTTTGGGCCGGCTTGATGGCGACGTTTGAGCCGCGCATACAAACCGCTTCGGGCAATCAGGAGCACGCGACACACGGCTTTGACGCTGAACTCAGCCTGATGCTTTTCGATGAAGACATACTTCATTTAAGGCGCTTCGCGAAGTCTGTCGCGGCCTTTGGAGAATGGCCAGCTCCTCTGCCTGCTCAGCCAGTTAGCGTTTGAGGCGGGCATTTTCAGCAGTCAGTTTGTTCTCCCGTTCTGAGAATGTCATTTGCTGCTGTTGTTTACTGCGCCAGTTGTAGAGCTGTGATTCATACAGGCTGACTTTACGGGCGGCGGCAGCGACACCAATACGCTCAGCCAGTTTCAGTGCCTCATCGCGGAATTTGGGTGTGTACTATTTACTGGCTGTTTTGCTGGTTGATGCTGGTTTTGTCATGAGTAATCGACCTCTGGTCGAGAGTTTACTCACTTAGTCGCGTGTCAACTAATAGTGGGTAGTATTAATGAAGTGAGAGGGGGGCCTGCAGGGCTTTGAAGTATATGGCTAAGCGTGCTGAACAAAAATTCCAGCAACTATGAGCATCTGATATTCACTGCTCACATATTCTATAGGTAGAATTGTAGGTTTAAATAATATATAAATAAATATCTATATTATTCAATAATAAAACACCAATGCATCATGGGCGTATTGGCGTCGAAGGTTTCGCTAGTGCTCATGGCGTGGTGATGTCCATTTCTTTGAATTTTAAGTGGTTAGTGATTTTTTTGGTTCTCATTGTTGCTCACTAATACGGAATAAACTGTTCAGGGAAATCGTCCCGCAGATGGCCCATGATAACGGAGTATCAGGGGCAGGAAAACAGCGGAGGTTTGCGTGGATCGGGGCGTCGCGTTTAGAAACATATTTTTCTCCGTTCAGCCAGGAACTGAATTTTTTGCCAGCCACTTACCAGAAAACATCCCAACATCGGAGATAACCATGTTTTCTGCAGTCGGTCAGTCAAATCGCATTCAGCCCGCCGCCCTTAACGCCAGCGGAAGGATTCATCCTGATATTAACATTAAGCCGCCGGTGAACGATCCCGTTCAGGCGCTGGCAAACCTGTTCCGCGATAACAAGCTTGCCTATCTGGGCGATGTGCATGGTCAGCTTGCGATCCCTGAGTTTGTCGGACATGCCATTCCCGAGTTGAAAAAGGCTGGAGTAGATCTGCTGGCGATAGAGTTTGTGAAGTACAGCGATAACGCCTTGTTTCGCGAAGCGCTGGCGCATGGCAAAGAGGCGACAAAAAACTTCATCATGAATGCCTGGTCAAAACACGGTGAGGCCTGGGTGGATAAGGTTGCCGGGGCAGTTTATGAAGCGCACAAAGCCGGCATTTCCGTCGCCGGCATTGACCGGCATATTCCCGGTGCTGCGCCCAAAACGCCGATGGAAGCCATCAAATATATGAACAAGCGGCTGGCGCTCAATATTGCCTGGAACGCTGCGACAGAAAAGGAAGAGCGTGCCATTGGCGCTCGTAAAACGCTGGTCTGGGGCGGCGGTGGTCATTTTCATCATAGCCGTGAGCAAGGGCCTAAAGATATGCGCCCTGGCCCCGTGGTTTCCTTCAGTGTGAGCGATAAAGCCCCTGGCTGCTCGCTGAACGATAAGGACGACAACAGCCACCTGGTGATTAATTTCCCGAAATAAAAATAGCGGGGAGTCTCAGCTCCCCGCCGTCGACAATTCTATTAAGCTGCGCCGCCGCCCGCTGAGTATTCACTTTCCTTTGTTTATTGTTGGAAGGGACGTGAAAAAATTGATAACCGGGGAATAAACTTCCATTTCGTTCGTCCTATGTGCTCAACAGCCAAATGCCGTTTCATCATTGTGAGCCGAACCTATGCGAGAACCCCGTCCGTCTTTCTGCGCGTTGTTTAAAAATTTGCGCTATCCGCAGCAATTTTTGCTGCGTGGCGCCGTGATAGTCGCCATTCCGTTAGCCCTTTGCCTGCTGTTTGCCTGGGCGTGGGGAGCCCTGACGCCGGGGCGTTTATCCCCCGACAAGCTGGTTAATGCGCTGGAAAAAACGGGAGGGGAGCATCCCGGCTATCGTCGCAATCATGCCAAAGGCGTCTGCGTGGCGGGGTATTTTGACTCCAACGGCAGCGCCAGCGCCCTGTCAAAAGCAACGGTGTTTCTGCCTGGCAATACGCCAGTTATTGGGCGTCTGGCGATTGCCGGCGGTAACCCCAACGCGCCTGACGGTGCGGTTCCGGTGCGCAGTATGGCGCTGCAGTTTATCACCCGCGATGGCCAGGAGTGGCGCACGGGGATGAACGCGCTGCCGTTCTTTAGCGTTGCTACACCTCAGGGCTTCTACGATCAGCAAATGGCGGGTATTCCCGATCCTAAAACGGGCAAACCCGATCCGGCCAAAATGAAAGCTTTTATCAGCGCTCACCCGGAGGCAAAGCCGTTTTTTGCGTGGGTGAAGAGCTATGTGCCAACGTCAAGCTGGGCCAGCGACAGCTACAACAGCCTGAATACCTTCTTGTTTACCAATAAAGCAGGGGACGTTCGCGGCGTGCGCTGGAGTATGCAGGCGCAAACTCCTGGCGTGCCGGTGACGGCGGAAGACAAAGCTAACCCGTTGTTCCTTCAGCAGGACATCAGGCAGCGCCTGCAGCAGGGGCCGCTAAAATGGGATTTAATTATCAGCGTGGCTGAAAAGGGAGACGCGACCAATGACGCGACAAAAGCCTGGCCCGATAGCCACCAAAAGCTTAACGCAGGCACGCTGGTGCTGACTTCCGCACAAGATCAGGCCGACGGCGGCTGCCGCGACATTAACTACGATCCGCTGATACTGCCGGATGGCATCTCTGGCTCTGACGATCCGCTGCTGAGTGCCCGCTCTGCTGCTTATTCGTCATCCTTCAATCGCCGCACGCATGAAGAAGCTCAGGCAAACAAAGGAGCAGGATTATGAACAAGGTGACCTATTTTCACCCGCTGCTGCGCGTTGTTCACTGGGCGATGGCGCTGATGATTATGGCGATGTTGTTTATCGGCGTGGGTATGGTGTCCACCGTGTCAGGTCTGCACGCGTTTTTATACTCGTTGCACAAACCCCTTGGTGTCGCCATTTTGCTGCTGGTTATTCTGAGGGTGTACCTGCGTCTGCGCTATAAAACGCCGTCGCTCCCGGCTCATTTACCCGCTTTTCAGGTGGTTGCTGCACATTTATCCCACTGGTTGCTGTATTTGCTGATGGCGGCTCAACCGCTGGTAGGCTGGGCTATGCTTTCTGCTGCGGGCTACCCGGTGACGTTAGGGGCCGGTATAACATTACCGGCGCTGGTGGCTAAAAATATCGAACTCTATGCGTTGCTGCGGCCGCTGCACACGGGGCTTGCGCTGCTGCTTTTTGTCACCGTTATCCTGCATCTGACTGCCGCACTGTTCCATGCGCTGCTGCTGCGTGATGGGGTGTTCAGCAGTATGACGGGCTACAAAGGCCGTGGTTAACGTCGCGCAGCGGAGTAAATCATGTCAACACTGAGCGAACAGGAAATACGGGAAATGCTGCCACATCTGCAGCGTTTTGCCTTATGGCTCACGCGTAATCCTCATTCCGCAGAGGATTTGGTGCAATCCTGCCTGGAAAAAGCTTTTACGCGAAAAAAGGATCTGGCCGATCGAGAGAGCCTGCGCAGCTGGCTGTTCTCGATCCTTTATCGGCATTTTATTGATGGTGAACGGCGTAAAAGGCGCTACCAGCGCATTTTGTCGCTGTTTACCGGTGATGAAAACCAGGTCGCCGCCTCAACGGAAGAGATGCTGATCAATGACGACATGCTCGCTATCTTCAGCCAGCTCCCGGTTGAGCAGCGCGCGTTGCTGTTACTCATCAGCGTTGAAGGGCTGAGCTATAAAGAGGCGGCGGAGTCGCTGGATATTCCTTTAGGTACCGTGATGTCACGCTTATCACGTGCCAGAAAACAGCTGCAAAAGTGGGATGAGGATACGTCATCCTCCCCGGCGTTAAGGAGATTAAAATGAAACCGCTCCTTCCTGAAGAACAGGATCTCCATGCCTGGGTTGACGGGCAACTAGATGAAGAGCGCAAAAAGTGGGTTGAACACTATTTGCAGCAGCATCCGGAGCTGGCAGCACAGGTGAGAAAATGGCAGGCGGATGCCCAGCGCCTGCGCCTTTCTGTTAATGAGTATGTGCCCCAGGTTTCTCCTGCCAGCGCGGAGGTGAAGCTGGTTCGCCAGCGGATCCGCCGCAGCCGTCAGTGGCGTTTTGCCTTTGCCTTTAGCCTGCTTTTTGCCGTGGGTATCGGCGGCGTGACCGGTTGGCAGCTGCATGCCAGTGAGATTTTGCGGCAAATGCTGCCGATGGAGGATGCCGTGCAGGCCTACCGGCTGGTGAACAACGGCAACGTTAAGGCGCTGGACGTTGTTGCCAGCGATCGCGTTACGGTAAATGGCTGGATGAGCCGCTACTTTATTGATGGCGCGCAGGCCCCTAACCTGGATAATTACGGTTTTACGCTGGTGGGCGGGCGCTTAATGGTTACCGAGCAGGGCCCGGCAGCGCTGGTAATTTACCAGGACGCGCAGGGAACGCGTGTCGCCTGGTATATCCGGCCTTCAGGCTCAATAACCTTGGGCAAAGGGGAGCGGCAGGCCGATAACCTCAAGGCGCAATACTGGAGCGATCGTCGCTATAACTATGCGATGGTAAGCCCGGCTAACGACAGCCAGACGGCGGGGCTACAAAAAGCGGTGCAGCAGTATGCAGGCGATGCCAGCTCGATTTAATACAGCTGCCTGTTTATTCGCCAATACCAGAAAAAATATACCATTTTTGCCGGAAGGACTTATCCTGAATGGAGTGAAGCGGCGCCCGGACTCCCCGACGCTGCTTCTGTCATTCCTGAAGGATAAAACATGGTATCTACACATATTGGCTTCCCGACCGAAACGGTGGCGGTGTTTCTTGCGCTCTCGGTGGGTGCCATTTTCATCGACCTCTTTATGCACCGCAAAGACGAGCCCATCTCGCTGAAAAGTGCCGCATTGTGGTCGGTGTTCTGGGTTGCAGTGGCAATGCTTTTTGCCGGTTTTTTATATCTTCATCACGGGGCGGAAGTCGCCAGCCTGTTTGTCACCGGCTACGCGCTTGAGAAAGTGCTTTCGGTTGATAACCTGTTTGTGATGATGGCGATTTTTGCCTGGTTCGGTATTCCGGACCGCTATCGGCACCGCGTGCTGTACTGGGGCGTTATCGGGGCGATCGTTTTCAGGGGCATTTTTGTTGCCATCGGCACCGGGCTGCTGTCTCTTGGGCCTTATGTTGAAATCGTCTTTGCGCTAATTGTCGCCTGGACGGCGGTGATGATGCTGAAGGGCGACGGCGGGGAAGAAGAGGTTGAGGACTATTCTCAGCATCTGGCCTACCGGCTGGTTAAGCGCTTTTTCCCCATTTGGCCCAAGCTTGCCGGGCGTAAGTTCCTGCTTAACCAGGCCGAAGTCGACCGGGAGCTGGAGAAGCCAGAAAACCAGGCCATCACCGTTGGGCGAGTCAAAAAAGCCGCGCTTTATGCTACGCCGCTGATGCTGTGCGTGGCGGTGGTTGAGCTTTCTGACGTGATGTTTGCTTTTGATTCCGTGCCGGCCATTATTGCCGTCAGCCGTGAACCGCTTATCGTCTACAGCGCAATGATGTTCGCGATACTCGGCCTGCGTACCCTGTATTTTGTGCTGGAAGCGTTAAAACAATATCTCGTTCACCTGGAAAAAGCGGTGGTGGTGCTGCTGTTCTTTATCGCCGTTAAACTTGGGCTTAATGCCAGCGAACACATCTGGCATCATGGTTACAGCATTTCGGCCACCGCCAGCCTGTACGTTGTGCTGGGCGTGCTGGCCGTGGGCATCATCCTTAGCGTGATGTTCCCGGCAAAAGCTGAATCAAGCGACAGTAAGAACTAAGCAATTGAAGGACGCCTTCAGGCGAAGGCGTCCTGATGACGCGACTCAGAGATGTTTGTCGAGGCGCAATCTTTCGATAGGTGAGCGGCGGCGAGGCCTGGAGCGATGGAAATAGCGCCAGTGGTAATCCCTTGCGGCGGTCAGCAGCTCATAGTCCCCTCGTGAATCTCCCCATGCGCGCAAATGAAGCTGATTCAGCGGGCCATAGACCTGCTCCAGACGCTGAATTTTCTGATCGCAGCGGCAGTTATGGCCGTTAATGCGGCCGGTCAGCATGCCATCAATCACTTCAAGCTGAGTACCAATAAGCTTAACGCCAAGGCGTTCGGCGAACGGTTGCAGCACAATAGCCGGAGACGCAGAACACAGCGTCACTTCGGCGCCAGAACGCAGCTCGGCGGCGACCGCCATAAGCCCGCGCGGACGCATCATTTTTTCGAAGTTTTTCGCGCAATAAACTTCGGCTTTCTCTTTAACCCACTGCTCGTTGACGCCGGTTAAGAAGGTGGAGATCAGCACTTCTTTTAATTCATCTCGGGTCAGTTTCCGGCGCAGGCATTTGAGCGTCGGTAATACCATGCGCATCATTTTGCGTGCAAAGGTTCTGCGCCCAAACGCAAACCGCAGGAACGGGACAAAGCTATCGCTATGGGTTAGCGTACCGTCGAAATCAAAGACCGACAGTACGCCAGGCGAAGGATCATTCATAACAACCATAGTTTCCCAAATTTCCCTTTTATCTGTACGTCGCGAGGGGATCTTGCGAACGATAGTGAAATTATAAACTTTTAAATCCCGCTACGGAAACCGTCGCGAAATGTGATAGGGTAGCGCAATGAACAGAAAACACACCGCCTTTATCGTTACCCGTTGGTGGCTGTCTCTTTAGAGGCGGCAGGAATTCGTTCACCCTTTTCTAATAGCCGCCGGAAGGCGGCTATTTCGTTTTATCCGTTCGCCCTCCGGCCAGATTTATCAGTCTCAGGAGGCATTTATGAACAGCTCACATCCTTTGCAGCAAACCATTCTTACCGGCGATCGCCCAACCGGGCAGCTTCACCTCGGGCATTATGTTGGCTCACTTCGCCAGCGCGTTCAGCTTCAGCACCAGCATCAACAGTACATTCTGGTAGCCGACCTGCAGGGATTAACCGATAACGGCAGCCGCCCTGAGCGCGTCGCAGGGAATATTCTGGAGGTGATGGCGGACTATCTGGCGGTGGGCATTGACCCGCAGAAAACGACTATCTGCCTGCAGTCCTCGCTGCCCGCGCTGGCTGAACTCACCATGCTGTATATGAACATCGTGACCGTCGCTCGTGTGGAAAGAAATCCGACGGTGAAAAGCGAGATTGCGCAGAAAGGTTTTGCCCGCTCTCTGCCTGCCGGGTTCCTTGTTTACCCGATAAGCCAGGCCGCCGATATCACCGCTTTTAAGGCGGCTCTGGTCCCGGTTGGCGACGATCAGCTGCCGATGATCGAACAGACCAATGAAATCGTGCACAAGATGAATAGCCTGACGGCGACGCCGCTATTAACCAGCTGCAAGGCGCTGCTTAGCCCGGTAAGCCGCCTGCCGGGCGTTGACGGCAACGCCAAAATGTCAAAATCCCTGGGCAACACGCTCACCCTTTCTGCCAGCGAGCAGCAGATTCACCAGGCGGTGAGCGCCATGTTTACCGACCCGGATCATTTGCGCGTCAACGATCCGGGAAAAGTTGAAGGTAACGTGGTGTTCACCTACCTGGATGCATTCCATGAAGACAAAGAGAAAGTGGCTGCGATGAAGGAGCACTATCAGCGCGGTGGCCTGGGCGATCGGCAGTGTAAAAACGAGCTGGAAACCTGCCTGCAAAATCTGCTGGCGCCAATAAGAGAGCGGCGGAATCGTTTTATTGAGGACAAGGCGTATCTGAGCGAAGTGCTGAAGGCCGGGAGTGAAAAAGCACGGGCACTAACCCAGCAAACGGCTGATGAAGTGAAGCGAGCTCTTGGGTTGCCGGTATTATTTTAAAGGCAGAAGGGCAAAGAGAGGCATACTCAGATGAGTGATTATGGATTACCATTATTGGGAAACTTTCGCGAACATTCACAGGGACAGCCCATCAGATGCGTTATTCAGCCGCAGCACTTCTTCCTATCCTGGTTTTACTCTCCGCCTGTAGCAGTAAGCCGAAAACCGCCGAACAGCAGCAAACAAGCGGCACGCCGTCGGGTGGTTTTCTGCTGCAGCCGCAGCACGATGTCTTTATGCAAACCGGGGACTTCGCTAACAACCCGGAAGCAGAGAAATTCATCGACAAAATGGTGAATGAGCATGGCTTCGACCGCCGCCAGCTGCATGAAGTGTTGTCCCAGGCTAAACGTCTGGACTACGTGCTACGCCTGATGGATCAGCAGGCGCCGACTACCGCCCCACCGGCCGGGCCGAACGGGGCGTGGCTGCGCTACCGCGGTAAATTTATCACCCCGGATAACGTGCAAAACGGCGTTAAGTTCTGGAACCAGTACGAGTCTGCGCTGAACCGTGCTTACCAGGTTTATGGCGTACCGCCGGAAATCATCGTCGGGATTATCGGCGTTGAAACCCGCTGGGGCCGCGTGATGGGGAAAACGCGTATTGTGGATGCCCTGGCTACGCTTGCCTTTGCTTATCCACGCCGCGCGCAATACTTTGCGGGCGAACTGGAAACCTTCCTGCTAATGGCGCGTAATGAAGGTGATGACCCGCTGGCGCTGAAGGGCTCTTTCGCCGGAGCAATGGGCTACGGGCAGTTCATGCCTTCTTCGTTTAAAGAGTACGCGGTGGACTTCAACGGCGACGGCCACGTGAACCTGTGGGATCCGGAAGACGCTATCGGCAGCGTGGCGAACTACTTCAAAGCCCACGGCTGGGAGAAGGGCGACATGGTTGCCGTCCCGGCTAACGGCCAGGTACCGGGGCTGGCTAACGGCTTCAACACCAAATACTCCGTGGCGGCACTTGGCCAGTCCGGCCTGAGCCCGCAGGGTTCTTTAGGCAACCATCAGGAAGTGAGCCTGCTGCGCCTGGATATGGGCGATCGCTACCAGTACTGGTACGGTCTGCCGAACTTCTATGCGATTACCCGCTATAACCACAGCACCCATTATGCGATGGCGGTGTGGCAATTAGGGCAGGCCGTGGCGCTGGCCCGCGTTCAATAAGTGATTTTATCGCCCTCGTAGGAGGGCGATAAGCACGGACTATAAAATGCCTGCCTGATGAAAATCATGCAGGTTGATAGCCCCGAGCAGCCTGCCGTTTTCATCCACCACCGGCGCGGCGCTAATGCGTTTCTTCATTAAGATCTCTTTGGCATCTATCGCCCTGGTTTCGGCCTTTAGCACCGTGCCGTGTTTTGTCATGGCTTCGTTGATGCCGGCTTCTAGTTTGCCTCCCCCTACCAGCCAGCGGCGCAGGTCACCGTCGGTAAAGACCCCGGCCACTCTTTGTTCTTTGTCGCAGACGGCAACCAGCCCCAGCCCCGTGCGGCTTAGCTCCAGCATGGCATCCATCACCGTGGCGCGGTCTGCGACCTGCGGCAGCCGTTCTTCGGTCCGCATCAGGTGATGCACCCGGTTTAGCAAACGCGCGCCTAACGCACCTGCAGGGTGTGAGCGGGCAAAATCCTCTTCGTTAAAACCGCGCTCCTGCATCACGGCCATTGCCAGCGCATCGCCCATCATTAAGGTGTTCACCGCACTGGAGGTCGGCGCCAGACGCATAGGGCAGGCTTCGCGTTCTACCGAAATATCCAGCGAGGCAAGCGCGGCTTTGGCCAGCGGCGACTGGGCTTTGCCGGTAATCGCAATCAGCGTCACGGCCTTTTCCTGCAGGCGAGGAATGATTAAATCCAGCTCCTTCGCATGGCCGGAATAGGAGATAAACAGCAGGATGTCGCGGCTTTCAATCATCCCCAGATCGCCGTGTAACGCTTCGGCAGGATGGACGAAGAAGGCTGGCGTGCCCGTGCTGGCAAGCGTTGCGGCGATTTTCTTGCCGATATGCCCGGATTTGCCCATGCCGGAGACAATCACTTTCCCCTGGCAGGTGAGCACGGCATTGGCGGCGGCAACAAAGCTTTCTCCCAGCCTGTCCGGCAGGCGGCTCGCTTCCTGTAACTCCAGCAGCAGGGTTTCTCGTGCGGCGTTAATCATTCGCTGATTCATCTTCTTCTCCGGTGACAATCACTTTCACGCCCTTTTCGCGCAGCGCGGTGAGGAATTCATGGCTAATGCCGCTGTCGGTGATGATGGTATCGACGCTTTCCAGGCCGCAGACGATGTTCGGGCTTTTACGACCAAACTTTGAGGAGTCTGCCATCAGAATCACTTCGCGGGCTGCGTTACACATCGCTTTGCTGACGGTATAAACCTCGTTATAGGTCGTGACCCCGGCGTTGAGATCGATGCCATCGGTGCCCATAAACAGCCGGTCAAAGCTGAAGTGCTCGAAGGCGTTTTCCGCCAGCTGGCCGTGAAACGAGGCTGATTTCTTACGGAAGGTGCCGCCGGGCATCAGGATGGTTTGTTCGTTATCCAGCTCAGACAGCGCGTTGACGATATGCAGGCTATTGGTCATCACCGTGATGTTATTGAAGCGCTGAAGCAGCGGCACCATCTGTAATACGGTGCTGCCCGCGTCAAGAATAATGGAGTCACCATCATGGATATACTTGACCGCCGCATCGGCGATTTGCTGTTTTTGCAGGGTATTGATCAGCGTTTTGTGATCAATCGGCGGGTCGGGTTCGTCCTTGCTGAGCACTACGCCACCATAGGTGCGAATAACGGTCCCGGCAGTTTCGAGCAGCACCAGATCTTTACGGATCGTGGTGCCGGTGGTTTGAAAGTGCTGCGCGAGATCTTCTACCGAGCATTTTCCCTGTTTTTGCAGGTGTTCGAGGATCGCCGCCTGTCGTTGACGTGGTTTCATAGGCTCTTATTACCTTGCAATAAATTTCGATTCGGTAATTTCGCAAGAAATAAGCATTCGAAACGAAATTAACCCTGTTTCAATTTAAGCGCTAATGATAGAGCATTCTGACAGTTCCGATCATGGGGAAAGATCACATCAGGCTGCAATTCCTGCCGATTCATGCCGTGTAGCTGAGATAAAGGCTGTGGCAGCGCGAAAACCGTCAGGCCTTTCATTATCAGGCTGTCGCGAACGTTCTGCTGCTCGTCAAACGCCAGGGCGATCACCACCCGAGGCCTGAAGCGCCCGGACGAGCGGCCAACGCCAACGGCGCCCTGTCGGCAGAGTCGGTCAAAGGCCCGGTTAAACAGGCGAATCTGCCAGCCGCCGAGCAGTAACTGGCTTAGCCACGCGATCGTTGCGAGAGCGATAAGGGCGTTTATCATGATGTTTCCTCCCTGGGTTCCCCCATTCCCGAAAAGAAGGGGGAACCGGTGACCTGATGGTTAAAACATGACCTGCCCGCCGGTGACGTTAATCGACTGCCCGGTACAGTAAGAGGCTTTATCGCTGGCGTAAAACAGCAGCGTGTTAAGCACGTCCTGATAGTCGCAGCCGCGCTTTAAGGGGACTTTGTCGATGTAGTATTGCTCCACTTCGTCAGCGGCGATGCCGAGCTTTTCCGCGTACTGAGGCAGCAGCGACTGGAACATCGGCGACTTGAGCAGGTTACCCAGCATCAGCGCATGCACCGTGATGCCGTATTCCGCCAGATCCAGCGCTAAAGACTGCGTCAGCCCCACGCCGCCAAACTTCGCCGCGCTGTAGCCGGAGTTATGCTTGCTGCCCACTTTGCCGGACTTCGAGTTGATCTGGATGATGCGGCCTTTGATGCCGTCACGGATCATCAGGCGCGAGAACTCTCTGGCGCACAGGAAGTAGCCCACCAGGTTCACCTGCAGTGAACGATCAAAATCCCCCAGCGCGAAATCGCCAATAAACGCCGCTTTGGCGATGCCCGCGCTGTAAACCAGCAGGTCAACCTGGCCGAAAATCTCATCCACGCCGTGGGCCAGGGCGGTAACGCTTTGCTCGCTGGTGGCGTCAGAGCCAAATCCCCAGGCGGTGCCTGGCCCGTACTGTTCGTTTATCTCCTGCGCCACGCGGGCGGCTTTCTCACTTTGGATATCCACTACGGCGACTTTGTAGCCTTCCTGGGCCAGCCCATGGCAGAGAAACGCCCCGAGCGTTTGCCCTCCACCGATGACAACGGCAACCTGGTTCATGTTTTGCTCCTTTTGTTTAAAGACAATGTTTATGCGACAAACTTCAGCCGACAGCCCGGCTCAATGCCCTGCGGCAGCGGGCCGTTGACGTGAACGGTGCCCGGATATTCCGCCTGTGCCTCACCGTCGAAGCGCAGGGTGATGTGCCCCAGCTCCTGCAAATTCTGCTGCGCGACGTCCCCGACGGCGGTCACGGCATAATGCTGGCCGTTAAGTTCAAAACCGATGCCCGGTTTAAGCTTGCCGGTGAGTTCGCCGTGGCAGTGGATAAAGCAGTAATCCTGAATATCCGCCGGCGCGCCTTCCCGAAAGGTAATCAGCATGTTGTCTTCCAGCGCCTCACGAGCGCACCGGCCAATGTGGGTGATGGTGGTCTGGTAAATGGTTTGCATGTTGCGCTTCCTTATTGATAGATGAAGCCGGACACCAGCCAGGCAATAAGCACGGTGGGCGCGCCCGTCAGAAAACGCCCGACCAGCACGGAAGGAACGCCGACGCGCACCGTGTCCTGCCTGGCTTCAGCCAGCGACAGGCCAACCGGAATAAAATCGCAGGCGGCCTGGGCATTAATCGCAAACAGCGCGGGCAGCGCCAGGTGAGGAGGGATATGCCCCTGACCAATCTGCACGCCAATTAACACGCCGATGACCTGCGCGATGACCGCGCCCGGGCCGAGGAAAGGTGAAAGTAGGGGAAACGAACAAATCAGGGCGAGGGTAATCAGGCCGACAGGATTGTTGGCCAGCGGAGCCAGGCCATGCGCAATCCAGTCGCCCAGCCCGGAAGCCATGATGATGCCAATCAGCGCCGAAACGAACGCCATAAAAGGCAGTATCGTTTTCAGAACCGTATCGATAGTGTCGCGCCCGGCCTGGAACAGCACGGCGACGGCGGAGCCCATTCCCATGCCCACTTTTGCCAGCAGGCCGTCGCTTTGTTCGGTAATTTTTTTGCTGGTGTCGTAGTCGCGTGCCGGGGCTTTTTTCAGCCCGGCCTGCGGCTCGCCCTGGGCCCAGGCGATGTTTTCTTCCCTGACGCCTGAGACATAAATATCCTCCACGATGTATTGCGCCATTGGCCCGGATTTCCCGGTCGCATGGATATTTATCGTCGGAATGCGCCGTTTAGGGTAGAGCCCGCAGCGCAGCGTGCCGCCGCAGTCGATGATGGCCATGGCAATCTCGGCTTCCGGAGGCTCGCCGTCTTTAAAACCGTCTACTGCCTCGCAGCCGGTCATTTCACTGAGCTTATCCACTATTGCCGGGCGCGTCCCCGCGGTGATGTATACGATCTTCTTGCTCGGGTCGACCGGGATAATCAACGGGCCGCCCCATCCGCCCTGGCCTTTTTCAATACGAATGCTTTGAGTCATGATTTTTCCTTAGAGACGTACCTGACGTTCCAGCTCGATACCCATTTTTTTCTCGAAAATGGAGGTGGTGAGATCGGTTATCCAGCCGCGGAAGAAGTTGGTGACCAGCCCGACCAGCAGATAGCTCACCGCCAGCGGCGCCAGCGGCAGGCCCAGCGTCGTCAACCCGCTGGCTATCCCGAGATAAACAAACAGCTCGCCGGGGTTGATGTGGGGAAATAAACCGTTCATCGAATGGCAGCTATACGATGCGGCGGCGTAATAGCTCGGTTTGTACTTCTCAGGCATGAAGCGGCCAAGGCTGAGCGTCATCGGATTGCAAAACACGAAGGTGCCGATGCAGGGCAGCAAGAGGTAACGCGATACGGGGTTGCCGGCGCAGCGTTGCGCCATGCGTTCAATGCGGTGCTGGCCGATGAAGTTAATCAGCGCGTTCATTATCACCAGCAGGCTTATCAGCAGAGGAAGAATACCGGTCACCATGCCGGTAAAGACCTCCCCGCCTTTCTGAAACAGGCCAATAAACCATTCCGCCCCGTGGGTAATCATGTCGATCATTTTTAGCTCCTGTAGGGTTATGTGCTCACCGTTGATCCCGGCGATGGCTCATATTAATCATTTTGAAACCTGTAAATATGTTATTTAGATCTCATTGTGAAATATAAAACTATCGATTTGAAAGCTTTTGGGGTGTGAAAGAATCGGTGAAGCTTTTGCTTTGCTGACGGATGAGCGAAAAAGAGGTCGATTGAGGGTTCGTTTATCCCGAGGTGTAAAACAGAAATTTACAAGGTCGGCTCGGTAGATTATGTTATGTTATAACGAAACAATATTGGTATCGGTATGTCCGCTGTTGCTCCCTCTTCCTTATTCAGCCTTTCCGGGCTGCTGCGCGTGGCCCTTGTGGCAGCGCTGATCCTCATACTTTGGGGCGCCATTCACTGGGCGGTTATCCTGCCATGATCGAATTGAAGAACCTTGAGCTGGGCTATTACGGCAATGTGGTGGTGTCGGCTATTAGCGGCCGATTTCAGCGGGGCAGCATGACCGCAGTCATCGGGGCTAACGGCTGCGGTAAATCGACGCTGTTAAAAACCTTAGCCGGGCTGCTGCCGCCGATTTCCGGTCGGGTAAACTTTCAGGACGATGCCCGGCCGCGTATCGCCTGGCTGCCGCAGCTGGGTGAAATGGACAGGCAGTTTCCCGCCACGGTTTATGACGTGGTTTGCATGGGAAGCTGGCCGGGGCGCGGGCTATTTTCTGGCCTGCGTCGTAAGCACCGTGAACGCGTGATGGAAGCTATTGAGCGCGTGGGCTTAACCGAGCATTACCTGCGTCCGATTGAGGTGCTCTCCGGGGGGCAGTTTCAGCGCATGCTGTTTGCCCGCCTGCTGGTTCAGGACGCGCCGCTGGTGTTGCTTGATGAGCCGTTCACCGGCGTGGATGCACAGACCAGCGAATTTTTGATGGAACTGATGTGCCAGATGCATCGGGATGGAAAGACGCTTATCAGCGTGCTGCATAACAACGAGCTGGTGCGTCGCCATTTTCCTGAAGTCTTGCTGCTCACGTCAGATGGTTACCAGTGGGGCAACGCCGACGAAGCCTTAGCGCAATACGCTTCCTTTCGCCCACGGCTGGTACAAACCGCATGATTTATCACCTCTTTATTGAGCCCTTTGTGGCCTACGGTTTTATGCGCCGGGCGCTGGTGGCCTGCCTGTCGCTTTCCCTGAGCACCGTTCCTCTTGGCATTTTTCTCCTGCTTCGCCGCATGAGCCTGGTGGGGGATGCGCTTTCTCACGCCATTTTGCCCGGCGTCGCCGTGGGCTATTTAGTGGCCGGTATGTCGCTGGTGGCGATGGGCGTCGGAGGGTTTGTCGCCGGCGTGCTGGTCGCTTTGCTTTCCGGCTGGGTGAGCGCGAGGACGCCGTTAAAAGAAGATGCCAGCTTTGCCGGATTCTACCTTGGTTCGCTGGCGCTCGGCGTGACGCTGATTTCTTTGCGCGGTTCAAGCGTTGACCTGCTGCATCTTCTATTTGGCTCGATTCTCGCCGTTGATGGCGAGGCCATTAAGTTTGTGGGCCTGATTGCGAGCGTGACGCTGATTGCGCTGGCGTTGCTCTATCGCGGGCTGGTGATGGAGTCGTTTGACCGCAGTTTTTTACAGGTCAACAACCGGCTGCTGCCGTCGCTGATCCACGGCACATTTCTGGCGCTGCTGGTGCTTAACCTGGTCGCCGGTTTTCAGATCCTCGGCACATTAATGTCCGTGGGCCTCATGATGCTGCCCGCCATTGCCGCGCGGTGCTGGGCTAAGACGCTGCCGGGGTCGATCGCGCTTGCCGTAGTGTGCGGCCTGATTTGCGCCTGGTTAGGGCTGGTGTGGTCTTTCTACGCCTCGTTACCCGCCGGGCCGGCCATCGTGCTTACGGCGAGCGTCGCATTCTTTATCTCAATACTTTTCGGACCGCGCAGCGTGCTTGCAGGGAGCCTGCTGCGTAGGAAATTGGCAATCATAAAGGGGGTTAAATGAAACGTTTAGGGATAGGTATTGCGCTGGCACTGGCGCTTTCCAGCCAGATGGCTGCGGCTAAAACGCTGAATGTGGTGGCAAGCTTTACCGTGCTGGCCGACATGGCTAAACAGGTTGGCGGTGAGCATGTGAAGGTCACCAGCCTGGTTGGGCCGGATGGCGACCCGCATAGCTTCGAGCCGTCGCCAAAAGACAGCGTGGCGCTGCGCAACGCGGATGTGGTGATTGTTAGCGGGCTAGGCATGGAAGGGTGGATGGATCGCCTGGTGACGGCATCCGGCTATAAAGGGAAAGTTATCGTCGCTTCGCAGGGGATCAATACCCGCAGTATGGAAGAGGACGGCAAATCTATTACTGACCCACATGCGTGGAACAGTGCGGCAAACGGGGCAACCTACGCGGAAAATATCACCGCGGCGCTGGTTGCAGCCGACCCACAGGATGCAGCGGCTATCCGCAAAAGCGGTGATGGCTATGCAGCACGCCTGAAGCAACTCGATAGCTGGGCGAAAAAACGCTTTGCGGATGTGCCTCAAACTCACCGTAAGGTGCTGACCAGCCACGATGCGTTCGGGTATTTCGGCGAAGCTTATGGCGTGACGTTCCTGGCGCCGGTGGGCTTTTCAACCGAAGCGCAGGCGAGTGCCAGCGATGTTGCTTCTCTGATTAAACAGCTGAAAGATGAACATATCTCCACCTACTTCATCGAAAATCAGACCGACCCACGCCTGGTGAAACAAATCGCAGGCGCAACAGGTGCGAAGCCTGGCGGTGAGCTTTATCCTGAGGCGCTTTCAGGCCCTGGCGGCCCGGCAAGCACCTACGAAATGGCGTTCAAGCACAACGTGAACACCATCGCCAACAGCATGAAATAGTCCTCTCCCTCCGGCCAGCTTTCGCTGGCCGTTTCAATTCTGGAACCTTTCCCGAGCATCCTGATGTAATCCCCTGCAACGCCCGTAAAGTGCTATCGTGTTGGGTAATGATATGTCTACAATCGGAGCCAGCATGACAGACAGCGCATTGTTTGAGCTAAGCAAGCGGGTAGGGAATGCCCTCGGGCAGCTTGGGGCCACCGTGACCACCGCAGAGTCCTGTACCGGCGGCTGGATAGCGAAAGTCATTACCGACGTGTCGGGGAGTTCAGCCTGGTTTGAGCGGGGCTTTGTGACCTACAGTAATGAAGCCAAGCATCAGCTGATCGGCGTAAATACGCTGACGCTGGAGGCCTATGGCGCCGTCAGCGAAGGCGTGGTGCTTGAGATGGCGCAAGGCGCGCTTGCCGCAGCAAAAGCTGATTATGCCGTGTCCGTCAGCGGTATTGCCGGGCCAGACGGCGGCAGTGATGAAAAACCGGTGGGTACCGTATGGTTTGGCTTTGCTGAAAAGCAGGGCCGAGCGTCGGCAAAGGTGCAGCGCTTTGACGGAGACCGGGATGCCGTTCGTCGGCAAGCGACGGAATATGCCCTGCAAAGCCTGTGGAATGATTTTCTAAAAAATAAACTTGATACTGTATGACTGTACAGTATAATTGCCTCAACGAAACAGTATTGAGAACGCGGGGTTGCGAATCATCGCATCACTCAGCATGACAGGAGTAGAAATGGCTATCGACGAAAACAAACAGAAGGCGTTAGCGGCAGCACTGGGCCAGATTGAAAAACAATTTGGTAAAGGCTCCATCATGCGCTTGGGTGAAGACCGTTCCATGGACGTGGAAACGATCTCTACCGGTTCACTTTCTCTGGACATCGCGCTGGGCGCAGGCGGCCTGCCAATGGGCCGTATCGTAGAAATCTACGGGCCTGAATCTTCCGGTAAAACGACGCTGACCCTGCAGGTTATTGCTGCCGCGCAGCGTAGCGGTAAAACCTGTGCGTTCATCGATGCCGAGCACGCGCTGGACCCGGTATACGCTAAGAAACTGGGCGTTGATATCGACAACCTGCTGTGTTCCCAGCCGGATACCGGTGAGCAGGCGCTGGAAATCTGTGACGCGCTGGCACGTTCCGGTGCGGTTGACGTCATCATCGTCGACTCCGTTGCGGCGCTGACGCCAAAAGCGGAAATCGAAGGCGAAATCGGCGACTCTCACATGGGCCTTGCGGCACGTATGATGAGCCAGGCGATGCGTAAGCTGGCGGGTAACCTGAAGCAGTCCAACACGCTGCTGATCTTCATCAACCAGATCCGTATGAAAATTGGCGTCATGTTCGGTAACCCGGAAACGACCACCGGCGGTAACGCGTTGAAATTCTACGCTTCCGTGCGCCTCGATATTCGTCGTATCGGTGCGGTGAAAGATGGCGAAAACGTCGTCGGCAGCGAAACCCGCGTGAAGGTTGTGAAAAACAAAATTGCAGCGCCGTTTAAACAGGCTGAATTCCAGATCCTCTACGGCGAAGGCATCAACTTCTACGGTGAGCTGGTTGACCTGGGCGTGAAGCACAAGCTGATTGAAAAAGCGGGTGCCTGGTACAGCTACAACGGCGAAAAAATCGGTCAGGGTAAGGCAAACGCCAGCAACTTCCTGAAAGAGAACAAGCCGATGGCAGATGAGATTGAGAAGAAACTGCGCGAAATGCTGCTGAATAACCAGGACGGCACGCCAGACTTCACGGTAGATGACCACAACGAAAACGCGGTCGAAACCAACGAAGACTTCTAAGTAATACAAAGGGCCGCTAACGCGGCCCTTGAGACTGCTGACAATGTTCATTGCTCTAAAAAGTCCGAACCCAGGTCTAATAAAAACAATGAATAATGTTCTCTGGTTTACCCCAAACAGTCGAAAATCACGTTTTTCGGCTGTTTGTCATCAATACAAAGGGCCGCTAACGCGGCCCTTGAGACTGCTGACAATGTTCATTGCTTTAAAAAGTCCGAACCCAGGTCTAATAAAAACAATGAATAATGTTCTCTGGTTTACCCCAAACAGTCGAAAACCACGTTTTTCGGCTGTTTGTCATCAATATGAAGGGCCGCTAACGCGGCCCTTGAGACTGCTGACAATGTTCATTGCTCTAAAAAGTCCGAACCCAGGTCTAATAAAAACAATGAATAATGTTCTCTGGTTTACCCCAAACAGTCGAAAACCACGTTTTTCGGCTGTTTGTCATCAATATGAAGGGCCGCTAACGCGGCCCTTTGTGCTTTCTCCCACCCTGATATCGACCTGTGCCACACGACCCTATGCCCGATAACATCACCTCCCCCCGCCGTAGTCCCTTTGCCCGTCTTTTGGATAAGGCAACCCGTATTCTGGCCATGCGCGACCACAGCGAGCACGAACTGCGCCGTAAGCTGGCTACGCCTTCTGCCTTTGCGGCCAAATTTGCCAAAGAGGATGAGCCTGAGATAGCGCAGGAGGATATCGATAAGGTCATTGCGTGGTGCTATGAACATCGCTGGCTGGACGACGTCCAGTTTGCGTCACGCTTTATTGCCAGCCGTAGCCGTAAAGGTTACGGGCCACAGCGTATTCGCCAGGAGCTGAAGCAAAAGGGCATCGATCGGGCCATTGGCGAGTCGGCAATGATGGCCTGTGACATTGACTGGCAGCCGCTGGCGCGCGAGCTGGCCGAGCGAAAGTTTGGCACACCGCTGCCAACGGAGTGGCAGGCGAAGGCGAAAGTGCAGCGTTTTCTTCTCTATCGTGGCTTCTTTATGGAAGACATTCAGGAGATCTGGCGAAATTTTGCTGATTAGGGCCACACTGGATTTTACTTCCCACGCCAGAAAACTTATCTTATTCCCACTTTTTTCCAGGTAAGCTGGCCTGAGCCGTCCGCGTTACGGCCGTCATGGCAGGTTTACAACTCTTCGTTAGCTTGATTCCAGGATAATTATGAGCAAGAGCACCGCTGAGATCCGTCAGGCGTTTCTCGATTTTTTCCATAGTAAAGGCCACCAGGTTGTAGCGAGCAGCTCCCTGGTCCCGAACAACGATCCGACTTTGCTGTTTACCAATGCCGGGATGAACCAGTTCAAGGATGTCTTCCTGGGTCTCGACAAGCGTAATTATTCCCGCGCCACAACCTCTCAGCGTTGTGTTCGTGCAGGCGGCAAGCACAACGATCTGGAAAACGTCGGTTACACCGCACGTCACCATACCTTCTTCGAAATGCTGGGTAACTTCAGCTTTGGCGACTATTTCAAACACGATGCGATCAACTTTGCCTGGGAACTGCTGACCGGTGAAAACTGGTTCGCGCTGCCGAAAGAGCGCCTGTGGGTGACCGTCTACGAAACCGATGACGAAGCCTATGAAATCTGGGAAAAAGAAGTCGGTGTGCCGCGCGAGCGTATTATTCGCATTGGCGATAACAAAGGCGCAGCCTTTGCATCCGATAACTTCTGGCAGATGGGCGACACCGGTCCTTGCGGTCCGTGCACCGAGATTTTCTTCGATCATGGCGATCACATCTGGGGCGGCCCACCGGGCAGCCCTGAAGAAGACGGCGATCGCTATATTGAGATCTGGAACATCGTGTTCATGCAGTTTAACCGTCAGATTGACGGCACTATGCTGCCGCTGCCAAAACCATCGGTGGATACCGGTATGGGGCTGGAGCGTATTGCGGCCGTACTGCAGCACGTTAACTCCAACTACGATATCGACCTGTTCAAAAAGCTGATTCAGTCCGTAGCGGAAGTGACCGGCGCGACCGATCTGTCTAATAAATCCCTGCGCGTTATTGCGGACCATATCCGTTCCTGTGCGTTCCTGATTGCCGACGGCGTCACCCCTTCTAACGAAAACCGTGGCTACGTTCTGCGCCGCATCATTCGTCGCGCTATTCGTCACGGTAATATGCTGGGTGCGAAAGACACCTTCTTCTACAAGCTTGTTGGGCCGTTAGTCGAAGTGATGGGTTCTGCAGGCGAAGAGCTGGCAAAACAGCAGGCGCTGGTTGAGCAGGTTCTGAAAACCGAAGAAGAGCAGTTCGCTCGTACGCTGGAACGCGGCCTGGCGCTGCTGGACGACGAGCTGGCGAAGCTGAAGGGCGACACGCTGGATGGCGAAACCGCTTTCCGCCTGTATGACACCTACGGTTTCCCTGTGGATCTGACGGCTGACGTTTGCCGCGAGCGCAACATTAAAGTTGACGAGGCGGGCTTTGAAGCCGCAATGGAAGAACAGCGTCGTCGTGCGCGTGAGTCCAGCGGTTTTGGTGCAGACTACAACAGCATGATCCGTGTGGATTCTGCTTCTGAATTTAAAGGCTACGACAGTCTCGATCTGAATGCGAAAGTGACCGCGCTGTTCGTTGACGGCAAGTCCGTTGACCAGGTGACTGCGGGTCAGGATGCCGTCGTTGTGCTAAACGAAACGCCGTTCTACGGTGAGTCCGGCGGCCAGGTTGGTGACAAAGGTACCGTGAAAGGTAACGGCGTCGACTTCGCGGTCAACGACACCCAGAAATACGGCCAGGCGATTGGCCACCTTGGCAAGCTGGTTTCCGGCGTGCTGAAAGTGGGCGACAGCGTTGAGGCGAAAGTTGACGAAGCCCGTCGCGCTCGCATTCGCTTGAACCATTCCGCAACGCACCTTCTGCATGCTGCGCTGCGCCAGGTTCTGGGCACTCACGTTGCTCAGAAAGGTTCTCTGGTAAACGATAAAGGCCTGCGTTTCGACTTCTCTCATTTTGAAGCGATGAAGCCGGCTGAAATCCGCGCTGTAGAAGATATCGTCAACGCGCAAATTCGTCGTAACCTGCCTGTCGAAACCAAGGTTATGGATCTCGAAGCGGCGAAAGCGAAGG
Organism: Cedecea selenatireducens; assembly: GCF_042138895.1. Taxonomy (NCBI): domain Bacteria; kingdom Pseudomonadati; phylum Pseudomonadota; class Gammaproteobacteria; order Enterobacterales; family Enterobacteriaceae; genus Cedecea; species Cedecea selenatireducens. The sequence goes on from NZ_JBHIKW010000007.1 coordinate 163,450, forward strand.
GCGCAATGGCGCTGTTCGGTGAGAAATATGATGACCACGTGCGCGTTCTGAGCATGGGGGACATCTCCACCGAACTGTGTGGTGGTACTCACGCTTCTCGTACAGGTGACATCGGTCTGTTCCGCATCGTTGCGGAATCCGGTACGGCGGCTGGCGTGCGTCGTATTGAAGCTGTGACCGGCGAAGGCGCACTGGCTAATCTTCATGCGCAAAGCGACCAGCTGCACGACATTGCTCAACTGCTGAAAGGCGATAGTCAGAACCTGAACGAGAAAGTACGTTCGGTGCTGGAACGCACCCGCCAGTTGGAGAAAGAGCTGCAGCAGTTGAAAGAACAGCAGGCTTCGCAGGAGAGTGCAAACCTCTCCAGCAAAGCGGTTGAAGTAAAAGGCGTTAAATTACTGGTAAGCGAGCTGAGCAACGTCGAACCTAAGATGTTGCGCACCATGGTCGATGACCTGAAAAATCAGCTCGGCTCCGCCGTGATTGTTCTGGCCACCGTGGCAGAAGGGAAAGTGTCTCTGATTGCTGGTGTCTCCAAAGATGTGACCGACCGCGTTAAGGCGGGGGAACTGGTGGGGATGGTTGCACAGCAGGTTGGCGGCAAAGGGGGCGGTCGTCCTGATATGGCTCAGGCCGGTGGTACAGATGCGGCGGCACTGCCGGGCGCACTGGCCGGTGTTGAAGCCTGGGTTACGGCAAAACTCTGAAAATAACTAAAAGTGTATTGCGCCATAACTGTTCTCAGTTATGGCGTACTAACATTTACACATTATCAATAATGATAAAGTCAGGTTGAAGTTGTGTATATCGGCTAAACTTAGATATAACAGAGTGTAATGCTATGACAGAGTCCGTTTTATCTATTTGTCATCCGCTACATTTTCGCGTTATATGATGGATAATGCCGGGATACAGAGAGACCCGACTCTTTTAATCTTTCAAGGAGCAAAGAATGTTAATTCTGACTCGTCGAGTTGGTGAGACCCTTATGATTGGGGATGAGGTGACCGTGACTGTGCTTGGGGTAAAAGGCAACCAGGTACGTATTGGTGTTAACGCCCCGAAAGAAGTCTCTGTGCACCGCGAAGAGATCTACCAACGTATCCAGGCTGAAAAATCCCAACAAACGAATTTCTAAAGATATCGCGTCTCGCTGGGCTACAGCGAGGCGCACCTCTCCTGCAGTTTCCTTTCTCTCTCCAGTTCATACTCCTTTTGCTTCGTTTATCGTCGGGCCGTTTCTGCACGCTTATCGCCGTTTGCCTGTTGATAAAACACTCTTTTTGTCTCCAAATTACGCTAATCGAGCGTGATTTGTGCAATCGATAGCGAGTCGGGAAAAATTGTTTGACTTATAAGTCCCAGAAAGTAATATGTGCGCCACGCAGCGACGAGAAGCTCTTATGAGTAACTCGAAGCACTCGAAAGAGGCGTGTGTGGTGAGGTGGCCGAGAGGCTGAAGGCGCTCCCCTGCTAAGGGAGTATGCGGTCAAAAGCTGCATCCGGGGTTCGAATCCCCGCCTCACCGCCATTTTGCATCCGTAGCTCAGCTGGATAGAGTACTCGGCTACGAACCGAGCGGTCGGAGGTTCGAATCCTCCCGGATGCACCATTTCCCCCCGAGTCATTAGCAATGACAGTGTGACAGAGAAATAAATTTCTCCGCCAACACCAGGGAGGATAACGTTGCTTAGCAACGGCCCTTAGGGCGAGCAAACGGCGAATCATTTTCCCGAATGCACCATCTTCATCAGTGTTGCGGCATGATGAGTGACATTGATTCAGTAGTAAAAGCAGTAATCCCGATGCATCCGTAGCTCAGCTGGATAGAGTACTCGGCTACGAACCGAGCGGTCGGAGGTTCGAATCCTCCCGGATGCACCATTTTCTTGCCAGTCATCGGCGATGACGGTGTGACAGAGAAAGTTAATTTCTCCGCCAGCACCAGGGAGGATAACGTTGCTTCAGCAACGGCCCTTTAGGGCGAGCCTTCGGCGAGTCATCCTCCCGGATGCACCATCTTCTCCCGATTATCAAATGTTGATAATTGAGACGCGTAGTAAAAGCAGTAATCCCGATGCATCCGTAGCTCAGCTGGATAGAGTACTCGGCTACGAACCGAGCGGTCGGAGGTTCGAATCCTCCCGGATGCACCATATTCTCCCGCATCATTAGCGATGACAGTGTGACAGAGAAAGTTAATTTCTCCGCCAACACCAGGGAGGATAACGTTGCTTCAGCAACGGCCCTTTAGGGCGAGCCTTCGGCGAGTCATCCTCCCGGATGCACCATTTTCTTCCCAGTCATCCTCCCGGATACACCATTTTTCCCCGCACTTTTTAATCCCCTATTAGCACGTTTTCTCCAATTTTTAATACTCCTTTTTCGCAACACCCCCCGGACCACAGACAGCGACAATTTCAGCCATTTACGCTAAAGTAACGCCTCGACATTCAGCGAAGTGAGGGTGAGATGTACGACCGCTATGATGGTTTAATCTTTGATATGGACGGCACAATTCTCGATACGGAACCGACTCACCGTAAAGCCTGGCATGAAACCCTTGGCCGCTATGGTATGAGCTTCGACGAGCAGGCGATGGTTGCCCTGAACGGTGCGCCGAGTTGGAAAATTGCCGCCGCAATTATTGAAAGCCACAATGCCGATCTCGATCCCCACAGCCTGGCAGCCGAAAAAACTGCTGCTGTACGCGCGATACTGCTAGACACCGTGCGCCCGTTGCCGCTGATTGAAGTGGTAAAAGCCTGGCATGGCCGCCGGCCTATGTCGGTCGGCACAGGTAGCGAAAGCGATATCGCAGAGGCCCTGCTTAAACACCTGGGCCTTCGCCACTATTTTTCGGCGGTGGTGGCAGCAGATCATGTTAAACACCATAAGCCTGCACCTGATACCTTCTTACGCTGCGCCGAACTGATGGGCGTAGCGCCGCAGAAGTGCGTTGTCTTTGAAGATGCCGATTTTGGCCTTCAGGCCGCGCGCAGTGCGGGAATGGATGCGGTAGATGTGCGCTTACTGTGAGCGACACGCTGTCGCTCCTCTCACTGTTCAGCAGCAGCTTCCTGAGCGCAACTCTGCTGCCGGGCAGCTCGGAAGCGGTGCTCGTGGCGCTTCTGGTCGCCGGTAGCGGTCCGGTATCGGTTCTTGTGATAATAGCAACAATCGGTAATAGCCTTGGCGGTATGACTAACGTTATTCTGGGGCGCTTTTTCCCGCAGCGTATACAATCGCGCTGGCAGGGGAAAGCGACCGACTGGTTGACTCGTTTTGGCCCAGCCACGCTGTTATTGAGCTGGATGCCGCTAATAGGCGATCTGTTGTGCCTTCTGGCCGGGTGGCTACGCCTGAGCTGGGGGCCGGTGATATTCTTTTTATGCCTTGGTAAAGCGCTACGCTACATCGTTGTCGCGGCTGCAACGGTACAAGGCATGGCGTGGTGGCACTAATTGCGTGGGATGAGTCTTCATCACCGGCGAAAACAATTATGCTTATTAAAATAAATTCGACAGGCGGGAGGTCAATTTGATCCCGGACGTATCACAGGCTTTGGCCTGGCTGGAAAAGCACCCTGAAGCAGTAAAAGGCATTTGCCGTGGTCTTGAGCGTGAAACGCTACGCGTGACGCCAAAAGGCGATTTAGCCACCACCGGGCATCCTGAAAGCCTTGGTTCAGCGTTTACTCATAAATGGATTACCACGGACTTCGCCGAAGCCCTCCTGGAATTTATTACCCCGGTTGATGGTGACATTGACCATATGCTCACCTTCCTGCGCGACGTTCATCGCCATACGGCGCGTGAGCTGGGCGAGGAGCGTATGTGGCCGCTGAGTATGCCGTGCTACATCGATGACGGTCAGAACATCGAGCTGGCTCAGTATGGCTCTTCTAACGCGGGCCGCTTTAAAACGCTCTACCGCGAAGGGTTGAAAAACCGCTATGGCGCGCTGATGCAGACCATTTCCGGCGTGCATTACAATTTCTCCCTGCCGATGGCTTTCTGGCAGGCAAAATGCGGCGTGCAGGACGCTGAAAGCGGCAAAGAGGCGATTTCTGCCGGCTACTTCCGCCTGATCCGCAACTATTACCGCTTTGGTTGGGTTATTCCTTACCTGTTCGGTGCTTCTCCGGCTATCTGCTCTTCGTTCCTGCAGGGCAAAGAGAGCGCTTTACCGTTTGAGAAAACCGAATGCGGCATGTATTACCTGCCGTATGCTACCTCGCTGCGTTTGAGCGACCTGGGCTACACCAACAAGTCGCAGAGCAATCTGGGTATTACCTTCAACGATCTAAACACCTATGTTGATGCGCTGAAGCGGGCGATTAAAACGCCGTCGGAAGAGTACGCTAAGATTGGTTTGATGAAGGATGGCAAGCATTTGCAGCTCAACACTAACGTGCTGCAAATTGAAAACGAACTCTATGCGCCGATTCGTCCAAAACGCGTGACGCGTGACGGTGAATCGCCGTCAGATGCGCTGCTGCGCGGCGGCATCGAGTATATCGAAGTGCGTTCGCTGGATATCAACCCGTTCTCGCCGATTGGCGTGGATGAGCAGCAGGTTCGCTTCCTCGATCTGTTTATGATTTGGTGCGTGCTGGCCGATGCGCCGGAGATGAGCAGCGACGAGCTGCTGTGTACCCGCACCAACTGGAACCGTGTGATTCTGGAAGGGCGTAAGCCTGGGCTGACTCTGGGCATTGGCTGTGAAACGGCGCAACATCCGCTGTCAAAAGTGGGTAAAGACCTGTTTGCTGACCTGCGCCGCGTGGCGGAAACGCTCGACGGCATGACCGACAGCCAGGAATACCAGCAGGTTTGCGACCAGCTGGTTGCCAGCTTTGACGATCCGGAATTAACGTATTCAGCGCGTATTTTGCGTTCTATGATTGATAACGGGATTGGCGGCACCGGCCTGGCTCTGGCCGAACAATACCGTCAGCAGTTGGTTCAGGAACCGTTGGAAATTTTAACAGCGGATGCGTTGCAGAAGGAGCATGATGCTTCATGGCAGCGTCAGCGGGATATCGAAGCGGCGGATACAGAGTCGTTTGATAGCTGGCTTGAGAAGAAGGCCTGACAAAAAAGAAAATGGCCACATACTTGTGGCCAAACATTCATCTCTGAATAACAGGGATGATGATAACAAATGCGCGTCTTTCACATACTCAGACTCGCGTGCGTAAAAATAGTTTCAATTATTTTAAAAAAAATCATTTTATCGGAGGTGACCAGATGCCGTTGTTGGATAGCTTCACAGTCGACCATACTCGTATGGGTGCGCCAGCCGTTCGTGTAGCCAAAACTATGCACACGCCACACGGTGACACTATTACGGTGTTTGACCTGCGCTTTTGTGTCCCGAACAAGGAAGTGATGCCGGAAAAAGGGATCCATACTCTGGAGCACCTGTTCGCCGGTTTTATGCGTGACCACCTGAACGGAAACGGTGTTGAGATTATCGACATCTCCCCGATGGGCTGCCGCACAGGGTTCTACATGAGCCTGATCGGTGTACCTGCAGAGCAGCGCGTGGCCGATGCCTGGAAAGCGGCAATGCAGGACGTGCTGAAGGTGAAAGAGCAGAACCAAATCCCTGAGCTGAACGTTTACCAGTGCGGGACGTATCAGATGCACTCTCTGCAGGAAGCGCAAGATATCGCGCGCCACATCATCGAGCATGACGTTAGCGTCAACAGCAACGATGAGCTGGCCCTGCCGAAAGAGAAGCTGCAGGAGCTGCACATCTAGCGGTGTGCCAACTGTAAAAAGGAGCCTTATGGCTCCTTTTTTTACGTCTGCGGTATGCTATCGTCATCTTTTTGCTCGCGAAATAAACTATGTCCACCAGCCTGCAATTCAGCTTTGCCACGCGCCCGCTGGTTCCGTTTGCCCATGACTATACTCATGGTGCAACGGAGCCGTGGCACAGTCATGACTGTGCGCAGCTATTGCATACGCTGAGCGGAGTGGTGCGAGTCGAAACCGAAAAAGGTATCTGGGTTGTTCCACCCGGACGTGGCGTCTGGCTGCCGGCGGGGACTCAGCACCGCCTGCAAATCACCGGCAACGTGGCGGCGCGCACGCTTTTTATCGATCCGTTCGCCCGGGCTGACTTACCCTCGGTGTGCCAGGTTGTGCAGATATCCACTTTACTGCGCGAGCTGATTATCACCTCTCTTCAACTGCCGGAGGCCTACGCCGCTGGCAGCCGGGCGGAGCGTATTTATGAGCTGATCCTCGATGAAATCAGAGTGATCGCCGTGCTGCCGTTCAACCTGCCTGAACCTCAGTCTCCCGGCCTGCTGGCTTTATGCCGACAGATTCAGGCCGAGCCCGGTAAACCGTGGACAAACGCGCTGGCCGCTGAGCGGCTGAACGTCAGTGAACGAACGCTGCTGCGCCATTTTCGCCAGCAAACGGGCCTGGCGTTTAGCGAATGGCTGCGTAGGGCAAGGCTGATGGAAGCCCTCAACCGCCTTGCCCTGGGGCAGTCCGTGCTGCGTGTTGCGCTGGATCTGGGCTATGAGAGCCACAGCGCCTTCAGCGCCATGTTCCGTCGGACGCTCGGCGTTTCACCGAGCGATTACTTCCTCTCTGATTAACCCGCTGGCAGCGCATTTAACAGCGCCTGCAGCGAAGCGCGTGAGACGTCGTTATCAATGCCGGTTCCCCAGCGGCTCATGCCTTGCTTAAAGGTACAGCGGATATAGGCTGCCGATCGGCTTTCGCTGTGTCTGCCTAACGTATGCTCATGATAATCCTCAATAGAAAGCGTCAGAGCAAAGCGAGACTTGATGGCGTCCGCCGCGGCGGAAAGCAAGCCGTTGCCCTTGCCTTGCAGAGTGATAACGCCGTCCTGCGTCTGAACGCGGGCCCACAGCTGGAGCGAGCCGTCGGCCTGGCTCTCCGTCCGGTAGTCCTGTAGCTGACGTGGCGCGGTTTGATGCGGGCCATAAAGCTCGCGGAACAGCTGCCACAGAGCGCTCAGCGTCATCTCGCTTCCTTCTCTGTCGGTCTGCGCCTGCACGTGACGGCTAAAGTCCTGCTGCAGCCCTCGCGGCAATACCAGGCCATGGTTTTGTTCCAGCATCCAGGCGGCACCGCTTTTCCCTGACTGACTGTTGACGCGGATCACTGCCTCATAACTACAGCCGATATCGTTCGGGTCGACCGGAAGATAGGGCATCTCCCACAAAGCTGAACTGGATTCCCCACGTGCGGTAAAACCTTTCTTGATGGCATCCTGATGCGAGCCGGAGAAGGCGGTAAACGCGAGTTTTCCGGCATAGGGATGGCGAGGATGTACCGGCAGCTGATTACACTGCTCGACCAGCTCCACCACCTGCTTCATATCGCTGAAGTCCAGCTGCGGTGAGATCCCCTGGCTATAAAGGTTCATCGCCAGCGTGACCAGGCAGACGTTGCCGGTGCGCTCCCCGTTGCCGAACAGGCAGCCTTCAACCCGGTCTGCTCCGGCAAGAATGGCAAGCTCGGCGCTGGCGACGCCGCTGCCGCGATCGTTGTGCGGATGCACGCTGATACAGACCGCATCGCGGCGGGAAAAGCGGCGGCAGAAATACTCAATCTGATCGGCATAGACGTTGGGCGTGTTCACCTCCACGGTAGCGGGCAGATTGATAATCATTGGGCGCTCGGGCGAGGGCTCCCAGACGTCTGCCACCGCCTCACAGATTTGCAGGGCAAACTCCGGCTCGGTAAAGCAAAAGGTTTCCGGGGAATATTCATATCGCCAGCGCGTCTGTGGATTTGCCTCGCACAGCGCTCGCACCTGGCGAGTGGCGGTCACCGCCAGCTGAATAATCTCTTCTTTACTCTGACGGAACACCAGCTTGCGGAACAGCGGCGCCGTGGCGTTGTAAAGGTGCACAGTCGCGCTGTGGGCACCTTCAAGCGAAGCAAAGGTACGCTCAATAAGGTCGCTGCGCGCCTGGGTCAGCACCTGGATGGTTACGTCTTCGGGAATACGATTTTCTTCAATCAGTTGACGCACAAACTGAAAGTCGGTTTCTGAGGCGGAAGGGAAGGCGACCTCTATCTCTTTAAAACCGCACTTCAGCAGCAAATCCCAGAAGCGCAGCTTGCGGGCTGCGTCCATCGGTTCGGCCAGGGCCTGGTTGCCATCGCGCAGGTCGGTGGAAAGCCAGCGGGGAGCCTGCGTCAGGGTTTTGTCCGGCCACTGGCGGTCTGCTAATTGAATCGGCGCGTGGGCGAGGTATTTTTGCGATGGGTTGGTCAGCATCAGGATCCTCCAGGTCGTGTGGTCTGTTTATCCTGGAGAAGAACGACGTTTGATACTGGCGCAAAGCTGACAACCTGTATGGCGAAACCGCCAGGTTCGGGCAAAGAAAAAGGAGCCCGAAGGCTCCTTTATAAAGTGCACTAGTGCGCGCCACCGCCTCCGCCGCCCGCCCCGAAAGGCGGCCTGGCAAACCACACCAGACCAAGCAGCAGAATAAATACCCCTGCCGAGAACCAGAAAATCTCGTTGGCGGAGATGATCAGCCCCTGGTTGGTTATCTGCTGGGCGATGTAGCCGGAAGCCTGCTGCTGCGTCATACCTAAGCCCTGAAGCTGGTTGTAGGTTTCAACCGAGTTCGGGTTAAACGGCGTGATCGACTCCGTCAGCTGCGCATGGTGCAGCGACTCGCGGTTCGTCCACAGCGTGGTCGTTATCGAGGTGCCAATCGAACCCGCCAATGTACGGGTAAAGTTCGACAGGCTCGACGCCGCGGCAAGACGCTCCGGCGGCAGCCCAGAGAGGGTAATTGTGGTCAGCGGCATGAAGAAGCACGCTACCGCAAAGCCCTGAATAAACTGCGGCCATGCCGACGCGGCAAAGTCCATCCCCGGTTCAAAGGTATACGCACGCCAGTAGAAGCACACCGCATACATAATGAAGCTGAAGGTGACCAGGCGACGCATGTCGAGCTTATGCGCGAAGCGGCCGATAATCGGCGACAGCAGCACCGGGATTATCCCTACCGGCGCGGACGCAAGCCCGGCCCAGGTCGCGGTATAGCCGTACACTTCCTGCAAGAGCTGCGGCAAGAGCACAATCGCGCCGAAATAGAGCATGTAGGCGAGACTGATACACAGGCAGCCGATGGTAAAGTTTCTCGACTTAAACAGCGACAGGTCGACTATCGGGTTGTCGTCAGTGAGTTCCCACACAATCAGGAAGCTGATAGTGACCACCGCCACGACCGTCAGCACGATGATTTCCGTCGAGTTGAACCAGTCCAGCTCTTTACCGCGGTCGAGCATGATCTGCAGGCTACCAATCCCCAATACCAGCAACGCCAGCCCAATGCCGTCAATGCGGCGCTGCTCGGTGCGGGTTTCGCGGCCTCGCAGGGCCTGCAGGCCCATCAGTACCACGACAATGCCGATCGGCACGTTGATGAAGAAGATCCAGCCCCAGTGGTAGTTATCGCTGATATAGCCGCCCAGAATTGGGCCGCAAATCGGCGCGACGATAACCGTCATTGACCACAGCGCCAGCGCAATGCTGCGTTTGGCGGGAGGATAGTTGCTCAGCAACAGGCTCTGCGACAGCGGGATCAGCGGCCCGGCAACAATCCCCTGAATCACGCGGAAGAAGATAAGCATCGTCAGGCTGTTCGACATGCCGCACGCCCAGGAGGCAATAGCGAACAGCACGGTCGACCACAGGAACAGCTTCACTTCACCGAAGCGTTTTGCCAGCCAGCCGGTTATCGGGATTGAAATGGCGTTGGCCACCCCAAATGAGGTGATAACCCACGTGCCCTGGCTCAGGGATGAGCCCAGGTTACCGGCAATGGTCGGGATAGCCACGTTAGCGATGGTGGAGTCCAGCACCTGCATAAAGGTCGCCAGCGACAGGGCGATGGTCATAATGACCAGTTGGGCCCCTTCTAGCGGTTTTTGTTGTGCCATACGCCCTCCGCTCTATTAACCCGCATTGGCCTGAATAATCTGGTCAATAAGCTGGTTAGCTGGCGCCAGATTCAGCTCACGCGCGTTACTTTCGTACGCTGGCGTGCTGCGGGTCTGGGATGACAGCACGCTCCCGTCGCGGTTGCTGGTATCGACGTTCACCAGCGTGGACAGACCGATGCGCAGCGGATGCTGTTCAATCTGTTTGGCGTCGAGTTCGATACGAACCGGCAGGCGTTGAACCACTTTGATCCAGTTCCCGGTGGCGTTCTGCGCTGGCAGCAGCGAGAAGGCGCTGCCGGTGCCCATATCCAGGCCGACAACTTTACCGGTGTACTTCACTTCGTCGCCGTAGATATCACTGATGACGGTGGCAGGCTGGCCGATGCGCATATGTGCCAGCTGGGTTTCTTTAAAGTTAGCGTCCACCCACAATCCGCTGGCCGGCACGATGGCCATCAGCGGCGTGGACGGGCTGATTTGGGCGCCAACCTGCACGGCCCGGCGAGAAACATAGCCGGTCATTGGGCTGACGATTTTAGTCCGCTGCAGCGCCATCCAGCTGTTGCGAACTTCGGTGGCCGCCTGCTGAACGGCAGGCTGTTCTTCCAGCTTAGTGCCGAGGATCATTGCCTGGTTAGCATTGTATTGCTGAACGGCAACGTCCAGTTGAGCCTGAGCGCTGGTCACCGCATCACGGGCGTGCTGCAATTCTTCGCGGCCAATCAGGTTGGCGCTGCCCAGCGGAATACGGCGGTTCAGGTCGGTTTGTGCCTGAGCCAGCGCGGTTTTCTGCAGTTCGATGTTCGCCTGATACTGCTTGCTGTTGATCATCAGCTGGCGAGTCTGGCGCACGCTTGAGGCCAGCTGAGTTTTGGCTTTCTCAAACGCCTGCTCGGCATCGGCACCGTCGAGGCTGACTAGTACATCACCCTGTTTTACAAAATCGGTATTGTCTGCCCAGACTTTGGTCACGCTACCGGAGACCTGGGCCATGATCTGCACCTGATTTCCTGCGACATAAGCATCATCGGTCTCTTCAAAGTGACGCAGCACCAAAAACCAATAGATTCCATATGCCACGGCAATAATGACAAAGAGCAAGGTCAACAAGATCAGGGCACTCTTACGTTTGCCTTTCTTGTTAGCCGGTTGCTGCGGGGCTTGAGTCTCCGCATTTGCGCTCATGCTAATCTCCACCTGTTTATTATTATTTCCGGTCAGCTGAGCCGACCTGTTAGACCTGACAGGCCAGCAAGGAGATTGCTGGCCTGAGAGTAGTTGTGACATCGGATTGTTGTCGGACGTGCAGACGGTGACAGCTTAGCTCAGTGCTTCAAGGATCACTTTGTCCTCTTCCATCTGGTCGAGGCGGTTGAGCAGCTTACGGGTGATCATTTCCAGCTGCTCTTTTTCGCCGGCGTCGAGCGCGGACCACAGCTGATGCAGGCAGTTATGCTGCGGCGGCAGCACCTGGCGCAGGAATTCGTGACCTTTTTCGGTCAAATGCAGATGCAGGCAGCGGCGATCGTTATCGCTTTCACGGCGTTCGATCCAGCCGCGTTTTTCCAGCTCATCGGCGATACGGGTCGCGTTGGTGCGGGATGAACCCAGCGCGCAGCTCAGTTCAGAAGGCTGAATGCTGTGATTTTCCTGGGACTCAAGGGTAATGAGTGCCATGAATAAGGTCTCGTTGATCCCCTGCGCCTTTAGCATCTTATTGCGGTTTTCCAGCAGTTTACCCTGCATGTGCATACAAAGACGCGTCAACAGAACCTCCTGGTACGGGAACTCCTGATAACGTTTGGCGCGGAACTTCAGCATTTGTTCTATGGGCGTGAACGAACTATCCATTTTGGCATAACCTCATTAGTTGCAGCCGATATAGTAACGATGGTGACAAATAAAGTAAATGCATTATTTATACGTTTATATGCGCTTGTATACGTTTATATACGTTTGGTTGTTGCCACCATCGGCGTAAACCACGCTAAGCCATAGCCCAGAGCGCTAAGCAGCGTGGGGGAAGAAAATGGGTTTCGAGTAGGGTAACGACGTTTAACGGCATCGAAGCCGGAGGCTGATGCCTTGAGGACAGGAGAAATGGCGATGGAAAAGCTGCTTTTCAGTCTGACGAACAGTTTCGCCCTGTGGCGATTGTCGGCTGAAACAGTTGCGGGTCTATCCATATACGGTGTTAATAAATAACCTGCGTTAATGTCACTCGAATTAGTAAACGGGGACAACCTTAACAGACTGTCCCCGTCATTACATCTTCAATTTCCCTTACGGGCAGTGGCGATATCGAGCTAATCGGCCTGCCGCTGGTATCCGCGCCACCACACTACCAAATTTAGTAGGGCGACGCTGGCGCCGGCGATACACACGCCATTCCAGCCCGCATGTTGGTAAGCACTCGCTGAAATCAAAGAGCCCGCCGCGCCGCCGATGAAATAACTGGTCATGTAGCCGGCGGTCAGTCGGTTACGCGCTTCCGGCATCATGCGGTAAATCAGACTCTGGTTGGTGATGTGAACGCCCTGCACGGTCAGGTCCAGCACCAAAATACCAATAATCAACGCGATGGCCGAGAACTGACCGAAGGCGATCGCGACCCACGAGAGCAGCAGCAGCAGCAGGCCAATGGTGGTGGTGTGGTGTCCTTTGCCCTTATCGACCAACCCGCCAGCGGGGCGAGCACCGAGCGCGCCTGCGGCGCCTGCCAGACCGAACAGGCCGATAACGCCTTCGGAATAGTTAAACGGCGGCGAGGCCAGCAGGAACGCCATTGAGGTCCAGAGAATACTGAAGTTGGCGAAGGTCAGGCAGCCCAGCAGGGCGCGGGTGCGCAGCAGGCTATTTTTGATAAACAGACTGAAGATAGAGCTCAGCAGCTGCGGATAGTTGAGGTGGCTGTCCTGCTTCACCTGCGGCAATCCGCGCCACAGGGCGAGCGCCATCAGCGCCATCAGCACGCTGGCAACCCAGTAAACGGTGCGCCAGCCGCCAAGGCTTGCCAGCAAACCGGCCACGGTACGCGCCAGCAGGATCCCAAGCAGCAGCCCGCTCATAATCGTCCCGACAACTTTTCCGCGTTTTTCCGGTGCCGCGAGCGTGGCGGCAAACGGCACGAGAATTTGTGCCACCACGGAGAAAAGTCCGGTCAGCGCGGTGCCCAGAATCATCATCCACAGGGACTGGCTGGTGGCGGTGATCAGCATCCCGCCTGCCGCCAGCAGCGTCATAAAGACGATAAGCCCACGACGCTCAAACATGTCGCCAAGCGGAACCAGCAGCAACAGCCCGGCCGCATAACCAAGCTGTGCCGTTGTGACGATGAAACCTGCCTGGTTTACCGAGAGTGAGAAGGCGTTTGCGATGGTATCGAGCAGCGGCTGCGCATAGTAGTTGCTGGCCACCGCGAGGCCGGTCGCGACGGACATCAGGACGATCAGCGCCGGGCTGAGTCCGTGAGTATTGTTTTTCATTATTATCTTCAACTTGCCAAAGAGAGGTCTGAATAATAGCGAAAAATTATGTCAGCAGTAGGGAAGGTGGGTGTCGGATCGTGCGGTGATTGACCCTCACCCCAGCCCTCTCCCTGGAAGGGAGAGGGAGAAATAAAGGGAGGTGAGGGGAGATTTATTTCGCCGCCAGCGCCTCTTTCACCCAGCCGTCAAACTGCGCCTGGTGCGCTTTGATCCAACCGTCCACGTGGCCGTTAACATCGGCTTCGGAAGACTTGCCGTTATGCATCATCGCGTTCTGAGCATTAATGTCCGCCAGCGGCAGCTTCATGAGGGCAAACAGCTTCGCGGCCTGCGGGTTCTTCTCGGCCCATGCCTTGTTGGCGACAATGTGCATGGTGCTCACCGGGAAGCCGTAGTTCGCGCCGTTAGGCAGTTTGGTATCGATATCTTTCTGCACGCCCGGCAGGGAAGAGAACGGCACCTGCAGCCAGACCACGTCTTTACCTGGCTTCAGCACGTCGCTTACCCAATAGGGGGTCCAGGTGTAGTACAGCACCGGCTTGCCTTCTTTAAAGCGAGCGATAGTGTCGGCCATCATTGCCGAGTAGTTGCCGTGGTTGACGGTAACGGTGTTCGCCAGCTTGTAGGCTTCATTCTGGTGATTAATCACCGCCTCACAGCCCCAGCCCGGCGTACAGCCCATCATGTCGGCTTTGCCGTCGCCGTTGCTGTCGAACAGTTTGGCGATTTTCGGGTCTTTTAGCTGCTCAATGTTGGTGATGTGGTACTGGTCAGCGGTTTTCTTGTCGATGAGGTAACCCTGAGCCGCGCCGGTCACGAAGGTGCCTTCGCGGTAGAGTTTCTTGTCACCGCCTGCGGCGGCGTACATATCATCATGCAGCGACCGCCAGTTAACGGCGGTAAAGGTGGCGTCGCCGGCGGCGATAGAGGTGTAGCCGACGTTATAGTCCACTTCACTTGGCTTATTTACGGTGTAGCCCATTTTTTCCAGCGCGCGGCTCACCAGCAGCGTCTGGAAGCTCTCCTCAGAGATGGTGCTCTGTATCGGCTGAACGGTGATGCCTTTGCCCGGCAAGTCTGCCGCAAAAGCGCTGGTGGAAACGAGTGTCGCAAGAGCTGTGGCTAAAATAGCGTTGTGTCGCATCGTTATTCCTTTTTAATGGTGATGGGGCGAGGGGCGACCCGAGGCCGCCGCCAGGCTTATTTAATGAAGGGACGAGTCAGGAGACCCAGCGGGCCGGTGGTGTACCAGCGGCGGTTGCCACGGGAGCGGGAGTCGCGCCCTATAGACTGGGTCAGGCGGTCGAGAATAATGGCAAGGATAACAATCCCCACGCCACCGACCGTTGCCAGGCCCATATCGAGACGGCCAATACCGCGCAGAACCATTTGACCCAGGCCGCCAACGGCGATCATCGAGGCGATAACCACCATCGACAGCGCCAGCATCAGCGTCTGGTTAACCCCGGCCATAATGGTCGGCATTGCCAGCGGGAGCTGGACTTTGAACAGCATCTGGCGCGGGCTGGCGCCGAACGAACGTGTGGCCTCGACCAAATCTGCCGGCACCTGCTTAATCCCGAGGATAGTCAGGCGCACAATCGGCGGCAGGGCGAAGATAATCGTCACCACTACGCCCGGCACGTTACCGATGCCGAACAGCATTACGATAGGCACCAGGTAAACGAACGCCGGGGTGGTCTGCATCGCATCCAGCAGCGGGCGAATAATCTTCGCCGCCCGTTCGCTACGCGCCAGCCAGATCCCAAGCGGCAGGCCGATGACCATACAGAACAGCAGGGCGGTAAGCACCAGCGCCAGGGTAACCATCGCCTGAGACCACGCGCCAATCGCGCCAATGGCAATCAGGGAAATCAGCGTCGCGACGCCCATCCCGAGGCTGGACATCTGCCAGGCGATCAGCGCGAAGACGATAATCGCCACCGGCGCAGGCATACCTAACAGCAGCTGCTGGAAGCCGCTAAGAATGTAATCCACCGGCACGCGAATGCCCTGGAACACAGGGCGGAAGTGGATCACCACCCAGTCGATCCCCTGCGTCACCCAACTGTCGAGCGGGATCAGCGTTTTGTGGAACGGATCGAGAATATTAAAATGCTCTGGTGCCGCTGCCGGGGCGGAGTTCAGCCAGTCGGCACCCCCGCTGGTGGCTGCATCCGACGCCGGAGCGCCCCATGCGTCTGCAGAGCTTGCGGCCTGATTGGTTGCGGCGTCGGTCGCCGCGCTGCCGTTATCCCATGGATTAGTTGCGTCACTCATTGATTTGCCCCCTCACGATCTAATGCCTGAAGCAGCACCCCTTTTGAGATGATGCCCACGTACTGCCCCTCTTCACTGACTACCGGCACCGCACACGGGGCCTGGCCGACATGAGAGAGCAGATCGCTCAGTGAGGTTTCGGCGGAAACCGCCTCCGGGGAAGCCAGGTACGCATTGTCCAGTCCCTCGCCCGCAGCCAGTGCCGCTTTCAGCGAATCGGTAGAGACGATACCGAGGAATTTCTGCCCACGTTCAATGACATAGCCATATTCGCGGTCATCATCCTGCAGCAGCTTAAGCGCCGAGCGTGGCCCAAAGCCTGTGGTTTTACGCAGCAGGCCAGCCGGGCTACGGCGGGCAATATCTTTGGCGCTAAAGACCTGGCTGATGTCCACGCCGCGGAAGAAGGTGCGCACATAGTCGTTAGCCGGATTATTCAGAATTTCATCCGGTGTGCCGACCTGCACCACTTCACCGCCCTGCATAATGGCAATGCGGTCGCCAATGCGCATGGCTTCATCGAGATCGTGGGAAATAAAAACGATAGTGCGCTGGTGTTTCGCCTGCAGCTTAATTAATTCGTCCTGCATTTCAGTTCGAATTAGCGGATCGAGTGCCGAAAAGGCTTCATCCATCAGTAATATATCGGGATTAATAGCCAGCGCACGGGCTAAACCAACACGCTGGCGCATGCCGCCGGAAAGCTCATCGGGATACGCGTTCGCGTAATTCTCCAGTCCGACCTGACGCAGGGCATCCAGCGCTTTTTCCTGGCGTTCTTTGACCGGCATTCCTGCGAGTTCCATGCCGAATGCGGTATTATTTAATACCGTCATGTGTGGCATCAGAGCAAATGACTGGAAGACCATTGAGATCTTATTTTTGCGCACCTCACGGAGTTCAGATTCCGATATTTTGGCAATGTCGATGCCGTCAATCAGTACCTGTCCGCGGGTGGGTTCAATCAGGCGATTGAGAAGGCGAACCATGGTGGATTTCCCTGAGCCGGATAACCCCATGATGACAAAAATCTCGCCTTCTTCAATGGCCAGACTGGCGTCTTTTACGCCAAGCGACAGACCCGTTTTTTCCAGTAATTCACTCTTGGAAATGCCTTTCTCTATGTATTTGAATGCGCGCTGTGGATGTTCGCCAAATACCTTATATAAATTCTTCACTTCTAATTTAATTGCCATGCAATATACGGCTTCCTGTATTTGATTTATTTATAGATGTTTCCTGGTGGAAATATTGACCTGTATATACCCTAACATACTAAGAATCTGAGGCAACCCTCGGTTTTGTGATATGAAAATATCTATCCCTTGAATATGGGAGAAATTTCCCATGAACGCTGGGCTGAGCGTGGATTAATGTGGTGAGATATTTTTTGTCAATGTGGGGAATATTCAGCCTGAATGGGATGCATTCAGGCTGAAATGACGGGAATATTACGGTTTTGATATTAAGTTTATAACGGCGGTTTTATTTCGATTTAGCAGCCATTTTGCCTTGTCCTGTAAGGTATTATTTTCCCGCCAGGCATGTGCGGCAGTGACAATATTTTCCAGCGCTTCATCAGGCTTGAACGGCTCCATATTGGGGTAAGGCCACGGAGTCTGGCTATCGACAAACCCGGCGATATACAGGTAGCCATTTTGCAGGCTGTGCTCGCCGCTTTTCGCCTGCCAGACGTTGACCCCAACCTTTTCACCCAACAGCCCTAACGGGTTCCAGGCATCCAGAATAAAGTTGCTGTAATGCCAGGAGCGCGTGCGCTCAATTTCCGTCACCGGCACGCCTTTGGCGTCAAACTGAACCGGAATACGCTGAGTGGCAGAAATCAAACGCTGTTTTGCCGCGTCTTTATCCCCCAGCCACAGGGCAATGGCGGCGGCCTGAACGTCATACCAGGTACCGTGGTTATTTTCAGCGGCGGCCTCTTTCCTGCCGTTTTCGCTGGTGGTCAGCCACTGATAATAATCGCGATACCATTGCCTGAGCCCGTTCCAGGTTTTTTCGTCCAGCTGGCCGCCGTCTTGCAGCAGTTCAATGGCGTCGATCAGCCGCACAAAGCCACGCCCGTCGAGAATGCCGGTACCGCGCACGCCTTTTCGCCCCGGAATGCTCTGGGCGTTAGCGAGATTCGGCGTCATCCGGGTTTCCGGCGTGATAAACCAGTTCACCAACTGCTGGCGGGCTTTTGCCGCATACGCCGCGTTGCCGGAAAGCTGCCAGGCCAGCGCCAGATTCCAGACGTCGTTGGTCATGCCGTTTAGCCGGGCTTTGTCGCTTTGCTTGCCGACTGCAGCAGGGTTTATCTGGCCATCTTTTCGCACCCACGGCAGGCCGTCGGGGGCTTTTGGGTCAGGCCACCAGTAGTCCGAAAAGCTGTAATATTCATGAGGATCGCCCGCCGGAGATCCGGGGCTTTTTTGGGTGATGCTGTAGAGCGGATGAATAAGCGCCTGGTCGGCTTTATGTTTGAGGGCTTGCCAGGCGGGCATCAGAGCCGGGTTTTGCTGGCTGATTTCTTGCTTACTGTGCGCCAGCTGTGCCATATCCAGCAGCAGCGGCGCGCTAAAGGCTAACGGTGCGCTGCCGCAAAGCAGCGCGAAAAGAGAACAACGAAATAACGACATAGGCCACCTCGCAAAAAAGCTCAGCGGCCAGACTACTAGAAATCCCAGTCCTCGTCCTCGGTTTCCACCGCTTTGCCCATCACGTAAGAAGAGCCCGAGCCGGAGAAGAAATCATGGTTCTCATCGGCATTCGGCGACAGCGCGGCGAGGATGGCCGGGTTAACTTCCGCCATTTCAGCCGGGAACAGCGCCTGGTAACCCAGGTTCATCAGCGCCTTGTTGGCGTTGTAGCTCAGAAATGCTTTCACCTCGTCTTCCCAGCCCAGCTCGCGGTAGAGCGTTTCGCTGTACGCCAGCTCGTTATCGTAGAGATCCATCAGCAAATCGAGGGCAAAATTTTGCAGCTCGGTCTGGCGTTCCACACTCTGCTGGGCCAGCGCTTTCTGGTACTTATAGCCGATGTAATAGCCGTGTACCGCCTCGTCGCGAATGATGAGCCGGATGAGATCGGCAGTATTAGTCAGCTTGCCACGGCTGGAGTAATACATCGGCAGCCAGAAGCCGGAGTAAAACAGGAAGGATTCGAGGAACACGCTGGCAATTTTCTTTTTCAGCGGATCGTTGTCCCGGTAATGGCCCAGAATAATCGCGGCTTTACGCTGCAGGGCGTCGTTTTGCTCGCTCCAGTCGTAGGCGGCGTCCACGTCTTTGGTCTGGCAGAGCGTGGAAAATATCGAACTGTAGGAGCGGGCGTGCACCGCCTCCATAAAGCTGATATTCGACATTACCGCCTCTTCGTGTGGGGTCAGTGAATCGGCCATTAGCGCGGGGGCGCCTACGGTATTCTGAATCGTGTCCAGCAGCGTCAGCCCGGTAAACACACGGATAACGAGCTGCTGCTCCTGGTCGCTGAGCGATTGCCAGGCCGGAATGTCGTTAGAGAGCGGCACCTTCTCCGGCAGCCAGAAGTTGCTGGTCAGGCGGTTCCAGACCTCGAGGTCTTTCTCGTCCTCGATTTTGTTCCAGTTGATGGCGCTTACGCGCGTCAGTTGCGTCATTTTCTTTCCTTGTACTTTCGCGTGGTACTTCGCGTTATAGCGCGCAGGACACGCAGCCCTGCACCTCGGTGCCTTCCAGCGCAAGCTGCCGCAGACGAATGTAATAGAGCGTCTTAATGCCTTTCTTCCAGGCATAAATTTGCGCTTTATTAATGTCGCGGGTGGTGGCGGTATCGCGGAAGAACAGCGTCAGCGAAAGCCCCTGGTCAACGTGTCGGGTGGCCTCAGCGTAGGTGTCGATGATTTTTTCCGGGCCGATGTCGTAGGCGTCCTGATAAAACTCAAGATTGTCGTTGGTCATAAACGGCGCGGGGTAGTACACGCGTCCGGTTTTGCCCTCTTTACGGATCTCAATCCTGGACACAATCGGGTGAATGCTCGAGGTTGCGTGGTTGATATAAGAGATAGATCCCGTCGGCGGGATAGCCTGCAGGTTCTGGTTGTACAGGCCGTATTCGCGCACGTCGTCGCAGAGCTGCTGCCATTGCTCACGCCCCGGAATGGCGATGCCCGCCTGGGCAAATAACGCACGGACTTTCTCCGTTTTCGGCTCCCACGTTTGCTCCAGGTACTGGCAGAAGTATTCGCCGCTGGCATAGCGCGATTGTTCAAAGCCTGCAAAACGCTGGTTCCGCTCACGGGCTAATGCGTTGGAAGCACGAAGCGCGTGCCAGGTGATGGTGTAAAAATAGATATTGGTGAAATCCAGCCCTTCAGGAGAGCCATAGGCGATACCTTCACGCGCCAGATAGCCGTGCAGATTCATTTGCCCCAGGCCAATGGCGTGGGAGGCTGCATTACCCACCTCAATCGATGGCACCGAGCGAATGTGGCTCATGTCCGACACCGCCGTCAGGCCGCGAATGGCCGTGTCTATCGTGCGGCCAAAATCCGGTGAGTCCATGGTATGGGCGATGTTCAGCGAGCCGAGGTTGCAGGAGATATCTTTGCCAATCTGCGCGTAATCGAGGTTTTCGTCATAGCTCGAGGCGCTGTTCACCTGCAAAATTTCCGAGCACAGGTTGCTCATGTTGATACGCCCGGCAATTGGGTTCGCCCGGTTGACCGTGTCCTCAAACATGATGTACGGGTAGCCTGACTCAAACTGGATCTCCGCCAGCGTCTGGAAGAAATCACGGGCGTTAATCCAGCTTTTACGGATGCGGTCGTCGTCCACCATTTGCTGATAAAGATCGTTGACGCTGATGTCGCCAAACGGCTTGCCGTAGATTCGCTCTACGTCATAAGGCGAAAACAGCGCCATCTGCTGATTGGTTTTGGCGAGCTGGAAGGTGATATCCGGGATCGTGACGCCAAGCGACAGCGTTTTAATGCGGATCTTTTCGTCGGCGTTTTCCCGCTTGGTATCCAGGAAGCGCAGAATATCCGGGTGGTGAGCGTTGAGGTAAACCGCGCCTGCGCCCTGGCGAGCGCCAAGCTGATTGGCGTAGGAAAACGCGTCTTCCAGCATTTTCATTACCGGGATCACGCCTGATGACTGGTTTTCAATGCGTTTGATGGGCGCACCAGATTCACGCAGGTTGGAGAGCAGGAACGCTACGCCGCCGCCGCGCTTGGAAAGCTGAAGCGCAGAGTTAACCGCGCGGCCAATCGACTCCATATTGTCTTCGATGCGCAGCAGGAAACAGGAAACCAGCTCTCCCCGCTGCTTTTTACCGCAGTTGAGGAAGGTCGGCGTGGCGGGCTGAAAACGGCCGCTTAGCATCTCGTCCATCAGGCGTGCGGCGAGTGGCTCGTCCCCCTGAGCGAGAGTCAGCGCTACCATGCAAACGCGATCCGGAAAATGTTCCAGATACTGTTTCCCGTCCCAGGTCTTCAGGGTGTAGCTGGTGTAGTACTTCCACGCGCCTAAAAAGGTCTGAAACTGGAAGCCGCTGCCGTGGGCGCGGTCAAACAGCTCAAGGACGAACTGGCGGGAGTAGCGGGTCAGCACGGCTTCGTCGTAATACTGCTCGGTAACCAGGTAATCCAGCTTTGCCTGCAGGTTGGGGAAGCTGACGGTGCGCGGCAGCACATGCTGCTCGAAGAAGCTGGCTACGGCCTGTTTGTCTTTATCAAACTGGATATTTCCCTCTTTGTCATAGAGGTTGAGCATGGCGTTGAGCGCGTGGTAGTCCACGCTTTCCGTCGCTAAACGGACTGCTTCTGTCGTTGCCAAAATTCGCTTACTCCCTTACGCACGTTGTCGATGTCTTGCGGGGTGCCCAATAGCTCAAAACGGTAGAGGTAGGGCACCTGGCATTTTTGTGAAATGACGTCCCCGGCCCGGCAAAACCCTTCGCCAAAGCTGCGGTTGCCGCTGGCAATCACGCCGCGGATCAGCGCGCGATTGTTCGGGTTGTTCAGAAAGCGGATCACCTGAGGCGGTACCGCTCCGGCAATGCCGCCGCCGCCGTAGCTGGGCACGATTAAAATGTAGGGTTCCGTCACTTCCAGGCGCGCTTTTACCTCCAGGGGGATGCGCAAGGCGGGCAACCCAAGGCGTTCGATAAAACGCAGGGTGTTTTCCGACTCGCTGGAGAAGTAGACGAGGGTGCTCATACGCTGGCGGCAACGCAGAGGCGATTGATCATATCCGGGCGAAAACCGCTCCAGCTTTCCGCTTCGGTGACCACCACCGGCAGCTGGCGAAATCCTTTGGCTCGCAGGTCATCTGCCGCTTCCGGATTGAGGTCGAGATTGATCATCTCGAAGGCAAAACCGCGGCTCTCCATTGCCCGTTTTGTGGCATGGCACTGAACACAATCATCTTTAGTGTAAATAGTAATGCGCATGATTCGTATTTCCCTTTAGAATAATGGAACGCCGCAGTTTGCTGCCCGACGGGTGGTGTGTTCTTACTGAGAGAAATACTAGATGTTGATTTAATAATTTGCAACCACGCAACATATAGCGTTTTTGATGAGTTTCGTAGGGGGTTGAAAAGTGTAGGGGAAGCGAGGTGGAGAGTTTTATCTAGCGTCTTTTCTGGTGCTTGAAAGCTGCTTTTTCATCATAACCAGGCTTTGTATATGAACTAACGGCGGATATTCCGTTCACTTTCAGCTCTGTTTTATATGCAGCCACCGTACCGGTGAACGTCTCGGGAGAATCACCGTCATTCCCCCGAGACCCCGGACTCCCGGCCAAATAAATCGACCGCTAAAGCGGTAAACCTCCGTTTTATCTCCCAGTCCTGGGTCGGCTGAGATGCGTTCCCGACGCTCTCAGCCTCCGGCCGCTCCCGACGTCCGGACCCTGGCCAGTCGGAGAGAAAACGGAGGCGATTTAAGCCGGAACCGAGCCTCGCTTTAAACCCGCAGCAATTCTGAAAGTCACAGTCGCTTCCTACCCTCACCCTAACCCTCTCCCTGGAAGGGAGAGGGAATAAACAATGTTTCCCATAGCTGTTGTTTTCTCCCTCGCCCCTTTGGGGAGAGGGCTGGGGTGAGGGGAAGATTTGTCCCCGGCTCTCATCGCCCCCGGTTATGACCCAACTCAGGCGGGGTTGAGCTGTCGGGAACAGCGAAAGAGAGCGATCGTCGGGAACGAATCGCGAGCGACCCCGACTGTTTGGGTGATAGCCGGTGGGTTTACCGCTTCAGCGGCGATGAGCTTGCCGGGCGCCAGGGTTGCCAGGGAGATGGCGTAATCTCCCTGGCACGTTCACCGTGCTCTGAACGTGTAAAGAAAATTGATCTACGGGTGAACGGAAAAAATACGGATTAACAGAAGTCTTCCTATGAGCGGCTTCAAGGGAGGACTCTTACCAGAAACGTCCTCCACAGAGTGAAACACAACCCGCTTATTGCCGCATCCCAACCGCAACGCGGTTAAACGCATTCATCATGCTGGCCGCCAGCGTCAAATCGACAATCTCCTCGGCGCTGAAAAATTGCAGCAGCGGCTGATAAACATCGTCTTCGGCGTTGCTGTCGGCAATCAGGGTAATGGCTTCTGCCCAGGCCAGAGCCGCACGCTCTTTCTCCGTAAACTGATGGCTTACCTTCCAGCCCGCCAGTGAATCCAGCTTCACCTGCTCAACGCCGGATTTACGCAGCGCTTTAGAATGCATCTCCAGGCAGTAGGCGCAGCCATTAATCTGCGAAACGCGCAGGAAAACCAGCTCGATCAGCTCGTTGCTTAGCGGGCCGTTTTCCAGGCCCTGCAGCGCCTGCCGCATCGGTTTGATCACGTTGGGGGAAAGTTCATAGTAAGGCTGACGTAATTCGATCATGGTGTGGCTCCTCAGGTTGGTGTGAGGCAAATTTACCACTATGATGGACTATCAAAGAGAGCCATAAGTTAACTAATAAACCAGACCATGAAACAGAAGCCAGTCCCGCCGGTTGTTGCATCTCACCACACTCAGCCGCGCTATCAGCAGATTGCGCGCCAGCTAAAGCAGGCGATAAACAGCGGCGAGCTGACGGCGGGGAGCCGCCTGCCTTCCAGCCGGACTTTGGCGCTGGAGCTGGGCGTTGCCAGAGCCACGGTTGAAAATGCGTATGGCGACCTGGTTGCCCAGGGCTGGCTGGAGCGACGCGGGCAAGCCGGCACCTTCGTTAGCCCGTCGGTGAAAAGCGATGGCGGAGGCGAAAACGTCTCAGCCGCCAGGCCGCAGGGCGCACCCAGACCTTTCCAGATGGGGCTTCCGGCGCTGGATCTTTTCCCCCGTGCCATTTGGGCAAGGCTTATGGGGCGGCGCCTGCGCCAGCAAACTCGCTTTGACCTGATGCTTCCTGAACCCGGCGGTGAAGCCTCACTTAAGCAGGCGATTGCAGATTACCTGCGCTTTTCACGCAGCATCGACTGCCAGCCGGAGCAAATTTTTGTCACCTCAGGCTTCCAGGCTGGATTAGCCCTGGTGCTCTCTACGCTTGCGCGACCGGGGGATGGCATCTGGCTGGAAGATCCGGGCTACCGCTTCGTCCGCCCCGACTTTGCGAAGGCTGGAATGCAGGTCCGTGCTATCCCTGTCGATGGTGAAGGGATGCAGGTGGATTACGGTTTACGCCACTTTTCCGATGCCCGTTTTGCGCTTTTGACGCCCGCACACCAAAGCCCATCGGGCGTTGCGCTCTCTCTGCCGCGCCGACACGCTTTATTGGAATGGGCCAGCCGCGAGCAGAGCTGGATTATTGAGGATGACTACGACAGCGAATTTCGCTACCACGGTAAACCGCTGCCGCCGCTCAAAAGCCTGGACAGCCCGCAGCGCGTTATTTACGCGGGGACTTTCAGCAAGTCGATGTTTCCCGCGCTCCGTGTGGCATGGCTGGTGGTACCTCCCCATGCGGTGGAAGATTTTCAGCGGCAGGCTCGCAGGCAGCCTTGTACTGCACCAGTCCTTATCCAGCAGGCCATTGCTGATTTCTTGCGGGAGGGGCATTTCTGGCGGCACCTAAAAAAAATGCGTCAGTGCTACGCCGAGCGTCGGCTATGGCTCGAGGAGGCGCTGCGTGCGCAAGGGTTTGCGGTTGTGCCGCAGGAAGGCGGCATTCAGATGGTCATGGAAGTCGAAGGTGATGACCTGGCCGTGGAAGGCAAAGCGAGAGCCGCGGGGCTTGCGGTCCAGGCGCTTAGCCGCTGGCGAATAGAACATGCCGGGCGGGGCGGTTTACTGCTGAGCTTTACCAACATCAGCTCGTATGAACTTGCACAGCGCTATGCGTTACGGCTGCGGCTGGCCATAACGTAAAAACCCCGGCGAAAAGCACCGGGGTTGTAACACGCATTTAGTCTCATTTATCGACTGTTAAACACTCAGGGGTTAGCGGCGTGACACCAGCAAAGCCCCAAGGAAAATACCCACCGCCGCGCCAATACCCACGCTCTGCCAGGGTTTGTCACGGACATAGGAATCGGCGCAGCCTACGGCATCACGTGCGGCCTGCTTAACGCGACCCTGGTTGCCGTTAATACGCGCACGGGTCTCTTTCAGAAGGGCTTCGGCTTTTTTACGTGCGGCATCAACTTCATCTTTCGCATCGCTACCGAAGGACTTCAGTACATCTTCCAGCGTATCCGCAAGCTGGCTGACATCGTTATTGATTTCGTCTACCTGATCGTCAACGTTATTTCTGTTTGCTCGGCTAGCCATTGTTGTCTCCCTTTCTAAGATGTAAGGCTAAGTGTAGACCATGGATTTTAGTTATGGGGCGGCTCACGGCTATTGCCGGGCTTTCTGGACAATTCCGAAAGCGTTGCCGATGCTGCTTAATGTATGGTTGCGATGCAGTAAATGATGACGAGGAAAATCTATGTATTTACGACCGGACGAGGTGGCCCGAGTTCTTGAGAAATCGGGTTTTACCATGGATGTGGTAACAGCAAAAACCTACGGCTATCGTCGTGGCGAGAATTACGTGTATGTGAACCGCGAAGCACGCATGGGGCGCACCGCCCTGATTATTCATCCTACCCTGAGAGAGCGTAGCCAGTCGCTGGCCGATCCGGCTTCAGAAATGAAGACCTGCGATCATTATCAGCAGTTCCCGCTCTATCTGGCCGGTGAAACGCACGAACACTATGGCATTCCGCACGGTTTCAGCTCCCGTATTGCGCTGGAAAGGTATCTGGCAGGGTTATTTGGCGAGACTGAATAAGTGAACGACTGGCTTTCAGGCCAGTCGCCCTTGCAAACCGGGACTCAGGCTCCCGCCTTCACGCCTATCTGGCCGCTGACGCGAAACAGGCGGCGGCAAAAATCTAAAAAGTAGCCGTAAGCGGCACCCATCATCATCGACACCAGCAGGTTCGACGTCACGGCAGCCACAATCTGGTGCCAGTCCGCGCCTACGCTCCATAAAATCACCACATAGACCGGGGACTGGAAGGTTACGTAGGCCAGCACGTCAGCCAGGTTTTTCGCCCAGCTTGCCGGGGTGATACGACGAGCCGCACGCATAAAGGCATCGCGGTAGAAGCCGTATGGCCAGGCGATAAGAATATTAACCGGCACGGCGACCAGGCGAGAAGAGAGTGACTGTTCGAAAGTCATGCCTGAGAGGAAGATCTCAATCATCATGTTCACGACCGAGCAATACACTACCATCGCAAAAATATCTGCGGCTGCATGGCGTAAGCGTGACTCACGGGAAAACATAATGTTGACTCCGATTTAAAAGCAGTGTGTTGAGCTGCTTTTATGGCTGATTGGCAGTGTTATGAATCATGTAAT
This sequence comes from Cedecea selenatireducens, assembly GCF_042138895.1. Classification (NCBI taxonomy): domain Bacteria; kingdom Pseudomonadati; phylum Pseudomonadota; class Gammaproteobacteria; order Enterobacterales; family Enterobacteriaceae; genus Cedecea; species Cedecea selenatireducens. The sequence continues at coordinate 190,006 of NZ_JBHIKW010000007.1, forward strand.
TTATCCTGCGTAGGGTATGTTACTGGATTGATTTCATCAATTAGCTAAAAATTTTTATTTATAGGTTTTTTGTCGATAAAGTGCGATGAAACACACTTTGCCGCTGGCATTTCCTGATTTTGTGGTCTCTTTTTTATTTTTCTATTTATTATCAACGAGATGAATTAATCGTGCCCAAAAGCACAGTATCCCCCAAAAACCCTGGGTTTTAGGGATACCCATCACGTTTAAAATCGTTATATAATTATTTATATAGCGAGTGATGAGGAGTCGCTGATGGATAACCATTTTGGTAAGGGCCTGATGGCCGGAATGAAAGCCCGGCAGGCCGACAGCGCGGTCAACGTTGAGCGTTTTTGTTCTGATTACAAGCGCGGCTTCGTGCTGGGTTTTGCTCACCATATGGCCGAGCAAACCGGCGATCGTCAGCGCGCAGCCTGGGAAGCCGGGGTGCTGACTCGTCGCTATCAGCTGGATAAAGAGTCGGTGGCTGACTTCCTGAAAGAGGTCAACGCGGACGTTGCGGTTCGATGTTTCTTTGCGGGTTATGAGAAGGGCTACTGATTGCTGGCCTGGATTGCCGCCGTGCCCGGTTGTTTATGAATGGCGACGACAAGGATAGGGGCACTTTTATTGATAAGAACGGCGTGATTAACCTCACGCCGTTTTTTTATGGCTCAGCAAACGCCGAAATCGCCTTCTTCCTTGTACAGCGAGACAGAATCCGCTTTCAGCGTCAGTTTATCCGCGCCTAAGGTTGAGGCCGGGACGCAAATCAAATCCTCTCCCTGAACCTCGACGACCTGCAGCTTAGGGCCGCCCTGGTTTGGCTGAACCACATCACCTGGTTTAAACATAGAAAAACCTCTGAATGCTAAGGGAATTTAGTGCGGTTATGCCGCCAGATAACCATAGATCAGAAATCGAGGCGGATAAAGCAGGATACGCTAGCGGCGGTTCCACGGCAGCCAGGCGAGTAAACGCGCCATGCCGCAAAATCCGCTGATCCCGGCAAACAGTAAACCTGCGCCCACAAAGCCTGAAATCAGGAAAAAACCTTGATTGATGGCGTATCCCAGTACGACACCGAGCAGGATCAACGAACCTGCGACGATCTGCACCTGCCGCATGATGGGCATGGGCTGGCTTTTATCCGCCAGAACTTCCTGCCCGCCTTTTTTCCACGCCTCAAGCCCGCCTTCCAGCAACATGACCTGAGCCGGTTCGGCAAGCTTAGCCAGTTTTTGAGCATGCTGAGAGGAGCGCATCCCGGACTGGCAGTGGAAAATCACCACATCGTGCGGGTCCAGTGGCCCCAGTCGGGCGCCGTTTTCAATCGCCGAGAGCGGCAACAGATGCGCTTCAGGAATGTTTTCGCGGGCATGTTCATCCGGCTCGCGGATGTCTATCAGCGCTGCTCCGCTGGCAATGAGCTTTTTCGCTTCTTCTGCCGTGATGGTTGGTATGGTCATGATGTTCCTTAAGGGCAATAAATGGCTTTCAGCGTCGCGATCACCTCGCGCACTGAGCTATCTTTGATGAAATAGAGCACTCGCTGGGCGTTACGCTGGTGCTCAATGAGTCCTTCATCCTTCATTTTCGCCAGGTGTTGGGAGGTCGCGGATGGGCTTAATCCTGCGGCAGCTGCCAGTTCTCCGGCGCTGGTGCCGGGGGAGTCGAGCAGCAGGCACAGAATCAGCAAACGCCGCGGGTTGCTCATGGCTTTCAGTAGTTTTGCTGCTTCATCCGCGCTGGACTGAAGCTGAGAAAGGTCTGGTTTCATCGTACCTTATTTTAGATTTTTCTAAATTTAGTAAATGCTAAATTAAATTTTCAACAAAGGAAAGAGCATGCGGGTAATTCTGGTACGGCATGGCGAAAGTGAGGGGAATCAACAAGGCATTATTCAGGGAAGGCTGGACAGCCAACTCACGGCGCGGGGGCTCCGGCAAAGCTTTGCGCTGGCTGCCGCGTTGGCCGATTTAACCGTCGCGCATATTTACACGTCACCAGCCCTGCGTGCACAGGGCACAGCGAATGTGCTGGCTAGCAAATTAGGCAGCCGGATAAGCGTGGATGAACGTTTACAAGAACGTGATTTTGGGCGGCTTCAGGGGATAAATGCGATGGAGGCGCAAAAACAGCATCCTGAGTTATTTGATGCCCTGCTATCGGGCGATCCTCTGCGGGTTAGTTCTCAGGGTGAAAGCCTGAATAACGTGAGTCATCGCCTGTTTTCTTGCCTGAAAACGCTAAATATACATCACCAGAAGGATACCGTTATTATTGTGAGCCACGGCCATGCTTTGGAGATTGCCATTTGGGAATTGAAAGGTGCTTTAATTACCGACGATCTCAGACAATATGGTCATCAAAACTGCAGTTATAGCATCATGAATATCGAAGATGAATGTATCCAATTGGTTAAATGGGGTGTTGCGACGCATTTACGTGATATCTGAAAGCGATTGTTGATGCTGTTTAAGCTTGTTGAAGACTTATTTGTTGCACCTGAAGTAGGGTTTTTCATGTGTTTTTTTCAATGACAAAATTAATTTTTTACTTTCAAAAATAAAATTAAGGTTAATTCCCTAATAGGATTAGTCTGTAAATCCATGTTTTTTAATATTTCATCTCTGTAAGTTTTGTTTTTATTTAACACCAACAAAAACAATTAGTTGTGTTGTATTTTTGGTCTGAAGATATCAGTTTATATCCTCATCTAAATTCCCCTTATTATTCATTCCATGCGCCAGGTCAAATTGTAATACAATTTAATTTCACTTAAGGCTATTTTCATGGTGTTAAAATTAGTCACCGAAATGAATTTTTTCTCTGAAAGAAATAGCCGTGAAAGGTTAATTTTATCGCCGCTTGGGTGTTTTGTAATTACATTGTTTTAACACGAGAGTGACTTTTAAATGAACCCAGCTTTCATTTGATGGTTGTTTTCGCTCGTCTTTTAAAACCCTAAGGCAATTTTAAATAAATTGTTGCGCGCCTGTTTCTGATATTTCGAATCAACATAACTCCGCAGAGTTAAAGAGGACGGAAATGCCCCATTTATTACAGACCCCCGGTAAGCGACATTTGATTGCCACCGCAATCGGCGCCGCGTTGTTAAGCACCGCCCCACAGTATGTGCTCGCCGCTGACGGCCAGACAGGCGCACCTTCAACCGTTTCTGACAGCGCTCAGGGTGGCGGTGGCGGCACAATGGACACCACAACGGGCATCGGCGGTAACGGTGGTACCGGGGGGGCCGGTGAGCGTGGGCAGGGCAGTAGCCAGGGGGAAAATGGCGGCGCCGGGAGCGTGGATGGCGTGGATAATTCGTTGCCACCGGGTACCGCAACCGGGGGCGTAGGCCAGCAGCCTAACGGCACGGCCACCAACGGCAGCGGTTCTGCCGGCGGCGGCGGCGGCGGTGGTTCAGCGGGTGAAGTTGTCGGCGGCAATAACCAGAGCAGCAACAGCGGCGACATCAAAGGCGGTAATGGTGGGCGCGGGGGCAACGGCGGCAGCAACGCCACCGATGTTGCCGATGCAGGTAACGGCGGCAGCGGTGGCGATGGTGGTGAAGGTGGGGCTGGCGTTCTGATTACCGGGTCGGGCAGCTATAGCAACAGTGGCTCCATTACCGGGGGCGACGGGGGCACCGGCGGTAATACCGGGAGCGCAACGGCTAACAGCCAAACCACGCCGGGCGAAGAATTACACGGCGGGAGCGGCGGTGCCGGTGGGGCCGGAGGCGACGGCATCATGTCGACTCAGGGCGGCAATATCACCAACGACGGAACTATCACCGGCGGGCGTGGTGCTACGGGCGGCCTGGCGGCAAACGCGGACACCAAAGACAACGCTGATGTTACCGGTTTTGGCGGCAAAGGCGGTGAAGCTGCAGAGGGCGGAAACGGCGTATTGCTGAGCGGCACCAGCGCCATCACTAACAACGGTAATATCCACGGCGGCGACGGCGGCGACGGCGGTAACGGCGGGGCCGTTGAGTCCGGCCAGGGAACCGGCATCGTAGGTTATGGTTCTGCGGGCGGCAACGGCGGCAGCGGCATCACCGTCAAAGGCAGCGGCAAGGTCATTAACAGCGCAGGCGGTCATATTGTGGGCGGCAACGCCGGGACAGGCGGCGGCGGTAACTCCAACAGCAGCGGGGATAATCTCACCGGTGGCGACGGCGGCGATGGCGGTAAAGGCGGCAGCGGGATCTCGCTTGAGGGCGGCGGCAGCGTCAGTAACTTCGGTGAAGTAACCGGCGGCCTCGGCAATCGCGGTGGCGGTAGCGGCAATTTAAGTACCTCGCAGGGGGGGGATTCTGGTGCGGGCGGTATTGGGATTGAAATCAACGGCGGGGGCGATGTTGTTAACGAATCCACCGGCGTAGTGACCGGCGGTAAAGGCGGCGATGATTCTGCCGGCGGCGGTGGTGTCGGTGGCGCTGGGGGTGATGCTGTCTCCATTATTGGCGCCGGGAGCGTCACTAACCAGGGCTCGTTTGTCGGCGGCAACGGCGGCGCGGGCGCCAACGGCAGCAGCCCAACGTCAGACGGCGGGACCGGGGCAAAAGGCGGTAACGGCCTGTCCATTGACGGCCAGGGTACGCTGACCAACGATACCGGCGCCAGTATCACCGGTGGGCTAGGGGGAACCGGCGGCGGCAGCGGTGGCAATGCCAGCCACGGCGGTAGCGGGGGCGAAGGCGGAAGCGGCGTCCTGATTGGTGCCGGCGGCATGGTCGTCAATAACGGTGCAATTCTGGGCGGGACGGGCAATCGCGGCGGCGGCGGTGGCGGTGATGCCGGCGGTGCAGGCGGCGCGGGGATCAACATTACCTCCGGCGGTGGTAGCGTCGTCAATACCGGCACGATATCCGGGGGCAACGGTGGCGAACCGGGTACGGCGGGCGGCAATAACGGCGTAGGGGCCGTGGGCGTTGGCGGGGTGGGTATCAGCGGTAGCAATATGACCATCGTCAACAGCGGTACCCTTAGCGGCGGGATGGATTTCGACGGGCAAAATCGTTCTCAGGCCGTTTTGTTTACCGGCGGGACCAACTCGCTGGAGCTGCGCGACGGCTATAACGTGCTGGGTAACGTGCAGGCCACGGCCGGGGACGATACGCTTATCCTGGGCGGAGCGGCGGACAGCCAGTTTGATGCGGCCAGCATTGGCGATACTGCTCAATATGAAGGTTTCGAGCATTTCCATAAAACGGGTGCCAGCACCTGGGTGCTGAACAACACCACGGCTGCCACAACGCCATGGACTTTGTATGAAGGTATCTTACAGGTCGCTGAAAACGGCGCGCTGGGCTCTGCCGCCAGCCTGCTGACTTTTGACGGCGGTACGCTGCAGTTGAGCAATAGCTTTGATTTAGAACGTGCCATCACGCTGGAAAGCGCGGGCGGCACGCTGGATACCCAGGCATTTAACACGACCATCAGCCAGGGCGTAACCGGCAGCGGCAGCCTGACCAAACTGGGCAGCGGCGCGCTGACAATGGCCGGCGACAGCACCTACACAGGCACCACTACGCTGGCGGAAGGGAGCCTGGATGTCACGGGAACTCTGGTCAGCGACGTGACGGCCAGGAGCCTGACCGAGCTTTCCGGGACCGGCAGCATAGGCGCAGCCACGCTGGAAACCGGCAGCAGCTTAACCGTTGGCAGCCCGCTGCAGAACAACGATGCTGCAGCCAGCTTTACCGTGAACGGCGCTCTGAATAACAGCGGCACCGTTAATCTTTCCCGGAACGCTAACATTGCCGGCAACCGTCTTAATGTTAGCGGTGATTATATCGGCGGGGCCAACAGCCAGCTGAACGTTAACACCGTGCTGGGGGACGACAGTTCGTTGACCGACAAACTGGTTATCCATGGTGGCACTTCTGGTTCAACCGTTCTGACTGTCAATAACGTTGGCGGCCAGGGGGCGCAAACCGAGCAGGGCATTGAAGTGGTGACCGTTGACGGGAACTCCGCGGCGGGCGCGTTTACCCAGTCCGGGCGTATCGTTGCCGGGGCATGGGACTACAGCCTGGTGCAGAAGGGGCAGAACTGGTACCTGACCTCTATGAGCAACCTGCCTCCGGAGCCGCCGGTTATCCCGGTTACCCCGATTATGCCAACGCAGCCAGATCCTGTACGGGTTTATCGCCCTGAGGTCGGCAGCTACCTGGTGAATCTGGCGGCGGCAAATACGCTGTTTAACCTGACGCTGGACGATCGTGAAGGGGCCACCGAATACCGTGCTCCACTGGACGAGCACGGTCTGACCCGCAGCACTTTCTGGCTGCGTCAGGAGGGCGGGCAAAACCGCTTCCATACCGGGGAAGGCCAGATAAGCTCCAGCGCTAACCGCTATGTTGCACAGATGGGGAACGAATTCTTACACGGCACCAGCAATCAGACCGACCGCTGGGGCGCTGGCCTGATGGCCGGTTACGGTAACGTTAGCGGCAACTCACGTTCGAATCTGACCGGCTATCGCTCTGAGTCAGAGATGGACGGCTACAGCGTCGGCGCATACGGTACCTGGTATCAGAACGCCATCTCCCGCGAAGGCGTCTATGTCGATGGCTGGGTGATGTACAACTGGTTTAACAACCGAGTAAGCAGTGACGATTTGCCGAACGAAGACTACAAGAGCCGGGGCTTCACCGCGTCGCTGGAAAGTGGCTATAACATGCTGCTTAGCGAAAGCGAGCGCCAGGCAGTTTATCTTGAACCTCAGGCGCAGCTGACCTGGATGGGCGTACACAGCCCTGATCACACCGAGGTTAACGGCACTCGCATTCAGGACAGCGGGCAGGGCAACCTGCAGTCTCGTCTGGGCGTGCGGCTGTACCTGCGTGGTCACAGGAAAGAGGACGACGGCAAAGGGCGTGAATTCAAACCTTATGTCGAGGCTGACTGGCTGCATAACAGCAAAAACTTTGGTGTGAAAATGGGGGATACGCAGCTCAATGAAGAGGGGGCCCGCAACATCGGCCAGCTCAAGCTTGGCGTGCAGGGGCAGATTTCCCATGACCTCAATATGTGGGGCGGCGTCGCGCAGCAAATTGGCGATAAAGGCTACCATGACACGTCAGCAATGATTGGCGTGAAATACGGGTTCTGATAAACCGCATAAACCGGCCGTGAAGTTTGCGGCCACTCAAACGCCGCCACTGTGCGGCGTTTTTTTATTCTCAACTTACCGTGTTGCGGGCGGCGTTACGCCATGCTTTGGGCGACAGCCCGGTTTCGCGCTTAAAGGCGTTGCTAAAGGCGCTTTCGGAGGTGTAACCGAGGGACTGGGCCACCATGGCAATTTGGTCTGCCTGCTCGCGCAACGCTTTCTCCGCCAGCCGCATACGCCACTGGGTCAGATAAGCCACGGGCGTAATACCCGATACGTTACGGAAATACTCTGCAAATGTGGTGCGCGACATGGCGCAGGCTTTGGCGAGATCTTCCAGACGCCAGTTCCGAGCCGGGTTGGCGTGGATAAGCTGCAGCGCCGGGGCAAGGCGGGCATCTCCCAGTGCGCGCAGTAAACCTGCCGGAAGCGAACTGCTGGTTTGCAAATGGGCACGCAGGATCTGAATAAACAGCAGCTGCGAGAGCTGCGCGGAGGCGAGCTGGGTGCCGGGCTGGGCCGTTTCTCTTTCGGCAATCAGCTGATCGAGCAGCCAGCGGAAAGACGCCGCCTGCGGGGATGCGGCCGGGATGTGAATCCACTGCGGCAGCACCTGCGTAAGCATTTGCCCGCGGTTGGGGTCCAGCAGGACGTGGCCGCCCATATACTCAAACTCTTTCCCTTCCCCCAGCGCGGCGTAGTTCCGCTCTCCGGCCTTAAAAACGCTCATGGCATCGACCGGCTTGATCTCCGGCGAGCTGGCGACAATAAACGCCCGCCTGGCATTCAGCAGGCCGACGTCGCCGGTGCAAAAATGGATCGGTTCCGGATGGCCTTCGAGCATCACCCAGCAGCTGCCTTTGACGATGGCGAAGAACTTGATTTTGTCCGGCGGGGGGAAGTGAAGCGCCCAGTCGCCGCCCGCGGTAAAGCCGCCGGTGACCAGCGACTCGGCGTCGGCAAACTTGAGGATTTCAGAAAACGGATCGGTGCGCATTGCCGTACTATCACGCAAGTATAACGGACTTTCAAGCATTCAAAATCCAGAGGTCGGGCTTTATTCTGTGCAGCAAATGAACGCATTGTGCCTGGTTGCCAGGCCGCAGAGGACGAAAGCATGACGCAAGACATCGTATTGGTTACCGGTGGCACCGGATTTATCGCGCAACACTGCATTATCGCGCTGCTGGCGAAAGGCTATGAGGTTCGCACCACCGTGCGTTCCGCTGACCGCAAAGCAGAAGTGCTCAAAAACCTGAAAGAGGGCGGCTGCGAGCCGGGGGATCGTCTCTCCTTTTTCGTCGCTGATTTAATGGCGGATGAAGGCTGGGCAGATGCTATGGCCGGGTGTAGCTATGTGATGCACGGCGCTTCCCCGACGCCTTCTGGCAACCACGCCACCGACGATGACTGGATCAAACCCGCGGTGGACGGCAACCTGCGAGTGCTCCGCGCCGCAAGCTTTGCGGGCGTTAAGCGCGTGGTGCTTACCTCTGCCTTCGGGGCCGTAGGCGTCGGGCACCCGGCAAGCCATCGCCGCCCGTTTGATGAAACGGACTGGAGCGACGTCTCCGGTAAAGTCTGGCCATATCAGAAGTCGAAAACGATGGCTGAAAAAGCGGCATGGGCGTTTATCGAAAAAGAGGGGCGCGGGCTTGAGCTTTCGGCGGTGAACCCGGTGGCGGTGATGGGGCCGGTATTAGGGCCTGATTTTTCCCACTCCACGCGGCTGGTGAAAAACATGCTGGACGGGCAAAAGGGCAACCCGAACATCAACTCTTGCTTTGTGGACGTGCGCGACGTGGCCGATTTACACTGGCTGGCGATGACGCACCCTGCCGCCAACGGAGAGCGCTTCCTTGCCAGTTCCGGCCACAGTCTGCTGATGGTTGAGGTGGCGAAAATCCTGCGCAAACACCTCGGCGAAGCCGCCAGCAAAGTTTCTACCCTCGCGCTGCCCGACTGGATGGTGCGCCTGGCGGCGCACAAAAATCCGGGTATGAAAGGGTCGCTGACTCTGCTCGGGGTGGACATGAATGTGACCAACGCGAAAGCGGTAAACCTGCTCGGCTGGGCGCCGCGCTCCCCGGAGGAGGCTATTGTCGCCACCGCCGAAAGCTTTATTCGCCTGGGTTTACTGGAGAAATAAACCCTGGCAGCGTGTGGCCTTCAGCCGTGGCCACGCTAAGGCTATCTGAAAGCGCCTGCCTCATCAGGGCTTCTCCGCCCTGCGTCGCCAGAATATCGCCCACGCTGCCGGGCATCGGTCATTTCTGAAGATGTCTCGAGGATTTGAATCTGGTCAATTTACACACATGCCAAACGAAATTAACCTATTTGCATATTTTGCAAATAGGTTAATTTTCATGGAGAAGAGAACGGCCCACACCCGTCTGAGTGTTATTCACTCTATAGTCAGAGCAAATACTAAGGAGTCCTGATATGAAATGCCCAGTGTGCGGTGGCAATCATGCCGTTCATGAAGCCCGTGATATTCATTATGAATACAAAGGCCATTCAAAGATGTTTCCAGGCCTGACCGGACTGCATTGTCATGATTGCGGCGAAATTGTTTTCGCCGACGGGGAAGGTGAAGAGTATTTAGCCGGTATGCTGGCATTTAACCGTGAAGTGAACGCTCAGGAGGTCGACCCTGCTTTTATCGCGGCGGTGCGGAAGCGTTTAAAACTGAACCAGGCGCAGGCTGCGGAGTTTTTTGGCGGGGGCGCAAATGCCTTCAGCCGCTATGAAACCGGGCGTATTGTTCCGCCACGTCCATTAATCCTCTTATTTAAAGCCCAGGATAAACACCCTGAGCTTTTCGAAGAACTCAAAACAAGTTAAACGTTCTGCCAGTAGGGCGGTGAACCAAACTTCCCCATAAAGAAGTCGATGACGGTGCGGGTGTTGAGCGACGGAAAGCGGCCGCCGGGGTACAGCATATAGAGTGAATGATCGGTGGCGCTGTAAGACGCGGTGTAATCCGTCATCAACGGAATCAGCCGTTGAGTCCGCAGCGAGTCGCTTATCTGCCAGTCCGGGAACAGCACGATACCCGCGCCGTCTTCCGCGGCTTTCACCAGCATCTCCGCATTGCCGGAAACGATTTTAGGCTCCGGCAGGAGCTGTAGCTTCTCTTCGCCCTTCGTAAAGTACCAGCGCTGCAGCCCCATCAGGCCGCGGTAGGCCAACAGCCTGTGGCCGTGCAGGTCTTCCGGCGTTTGCGGCAAGCCGTAGCGTTCGAGGTAGGCCGGGCTGGCGACCAGATAAGCACGCTGCCGGGTAATGAAGCGCCCGTGAAGCGAGCTGTCCTGCACCGGGGCAATGCGCAGCAGCAGGTCCGTACCGTCCGCCAGCGGGTCGATGTAGTTATCGGTCAGGTTTAGCTCCAGCCGCAACGCCGGGTAGCGCTCGCTGAGTTCGGCAATCCACGGGGCAATGTGGCGCAGCCCGAAGGAGACCGGGGCGTTAAAGCGAAACACGCCGCCGGGCTGCTGGCGACGCTCGCCAATCTGGGTTTGCGCCTGCTCAAGCTGGCTGAGCATTTCCCGGAACGCGGCGGCGTAGATATTCCCCGCATCGGTGGCGGCCACCGCTCGTGTATTGCGGTAAAGCAACTGGGTCTCCAGAGACTGCTCGAGCTGAATCACGGTGCGCGAAACGGAAGAGGGGGACAGATTTTCCTGGCGGGCCACTTCGGAAAAACTGCCTTCGCTGATGACCGCCAGGAAGAGGCGTATCGAGCGGGCGTTTATCTGGCTAAGATCTTTCATTTGTGCAGTTTCCGCAAAAGTCTTTAAGGGATTATACGGTTTTTCGCTATGCCCGGCAGCGCTAACATCCTCGGCAGCAAATCTTTCCGGCACATTGCCGGGTTATAAACAGAGAGGATGGTATGAGCAATCAGGTTCTGGCTTTTGACGAGGCCGTGCGCCAGCGTTTTTCATCGCGAGCGTTTCTGTCTACGCCGCTGACCAACGAGCAGATTCAGGCCGTTTTGCAGGATGCGCAATATTCCCCGTCCAACTGCAATACGCAGCCGTGGAACGTGCATATTGTCTCCGGCGCAACCAAAGACGCGCTGCAAAAGATGATGATTGAGAACGATACGGCGGGCAACGTCACGCCGGACTTCAGCTTCAGCTATGACGATTTTCACGGCGATTACTACGAGCGCAGCCAGCGCCAGGCGAAGGTTTATTATGATGCGCTAGGCATTGCCCGCGATGATAAAGAGAAACGCCGCGAAGCCTACCTGCGTAACTTCAACTTTTTCGGCGCGCCACACGTGGCCTTCCTGTTTATGCCGTCGTTTGGCGACAACGTGCGCGTGGCGTCAGATATCGGTATGTACGGCCAGAGCTTCCTGCTGTCTCTTGCGGCACGCGGTTTTGCCGGTATTCCGCAAACGCTGCTGGGCTTCCATGCTGACGCGACGCGTAAAATTCTGGGCGTGTCGGATGACTATCGCCTGCTGTTCGGCATCTCTTTTGGTTATGCCGACCCGGATGCACCTTCCGCTGGCGTACGCATGTGGCGTCAGAGCGTGGACGAAAGCGTAACGCTGCATAACTAGCGGGCATAAAAAAAGCCGCTTTCGCGGCTTTTTCTTCAGAGAAGGCGAATTATTCGCTGACTTTTTTCTTCAGGTCAGAAGCGCCTTCTTTGGTTTTATTCCACCCTTTTTCAGCGCCTTCTTTGGTTGCGTCCCAACCTTTCTCGGTGCCTTCTTTGGTTTTATGCCATGCCTTCTGGGAGCCTTCGCTTATCTTGCTGCCCGTGCTGTCGCTCTTCCCTTCGACGGCATGTTTAGACTTGAGCTTCAGCTCTTCGCCTTTGTTCTCTGCCTGGTGCAGTTTCTCTTTGGCGGTGTTAGCGCCTTCGTGCGCCGCGGCGACGGTGTCATCTGTTGCGTGTGTGGTGGTCGCGGCAAAAACAGGAGCAGCCAGCAGAATTGCAGATAAAGCGATGATCGTTTTTTTCATAATATCCTCAACAAACGTTATCAGTCCTTATGACCGTGAATAAGCCTGGCACAGCGAAGCGGAAGTTGCCTTAGGTAATAATCCTAAATGAATCAGGACATTCACGGCTGGTGGATATATTTCTCTGAATAATCCACCAGGTTATGTGCCTATGGATGGCGGATGAAACGCCCTATCCGCTGTCTGAGCAGGCGATTCTCCTGGCGCAGGCGTTCGTTCTCCTCGAGCAGCGTGAGCGCCACGGCGATGCCCGGCCAGTCCAGCGCTAATTCTCGTCGTAACCGCAATGCCCGCTGCGCGACGTTGATCGCGTGGTCGTCAAACTGCCACGGTTTGACCTCAAAATCGTAAGGTTCGACGACGCCAAGCCCGACGATTTCATTGAGTTCCTCTGCCTGAATGCCGGTGTGCAGGCAGAACTCGGTGATGGTAAAAGTGACGGTGACGTTAGCCATTATTTTTTCCCCCAATCTTTGCGCGGATTGAACGCCGACTGGGCGTCTGCGAGCTGCTGCCAGAGCGCCGCAGCGTTTTCGTCTGGCTTAGGCGGCATCACGATTTTAATTACCGCGAACAGGTCGCCGGTATGCTGCTTACTGACCAGCCCTTTGCCCTTGATGCGCAGCTTCTGCCCGGCCTGGCTGCCCGCTGGAATGGTCATCAAAATGCTGTCTTTGAGCGTTGGAACCTCGACTTTGGCGCCCAGCGCGGCTTCCCACGGCGCCAGCGGCACCACAACTTCCAGATTGTGGCCGACAATGTCGAACAGCGGGTGCGGCGCGATGTGCATCACCAGCCACAGGTCACCGTTTGGCCCACCGTTTTCACCCGGCGTGCCCTGGCCTTTGAGCCGGATGCGCTGCCCGTCGCCGACGCCCGCCGGAATTTTCACGTTCAACGTTTTCGGGATTTCCCGCTCGACGATGCCAAAGACGTTGTAGACCGGCAGCTTGTAGCTGATGGTGCGGCTGTGCTCGGCCAGCGTTTCTTCGAGGAAGACCGCCACTTCAATCTCTACATCGTGGCCGCGTGCGGCGTGCGGCTGGCGAGACTGCCTGGCCTGCTGGCCGAACATAGAAGAGAAGATATCTTCGAAGTCCTGGGCGTTGTAGCTCTGCTCGCCACCCTGGTGGAACTGCTGGTTAAACTGTGGGTCGTTGCGGTGCTGCCACATCTGGTCGTATTCGGCGCGGCGCTGCTCGTCGCTCAGCACTTCCCAGGCTTCAGCCACTTCCTTAAAGCGGGCTTCTGCGTCGGGCTCTTTGCTGACATCGGGGTGATATTTGCGCGCCAGGCGGCGGTAAGCGGTTTTGATGGTTTTGAGTTCGTCCGTCGGTTTCACGCCCATGATGGCGTAATAATCCTTTAATTCCATATCGTTATCTCGCATAAATCGGTGCATGCAGAACAGAACGTGCGGAAAGTGTCGCCAATAAGTATAGGCCCGTTAGGGGACGGTGGGGCGGTGATAACGGGATTTTTAGGTGCGACTATCTGGCAGGATTTGAGGACGGTCGAGATTAGTTGTTGAAAATTTGCGCCAATGAGCATATCGTCATTGTACGGAATGTTTCCGTACATATTTAAGTGGCTAGCCTTAAGTTGTTCATTGATTTTATCGTACTGCTGACACCTGCGGCAGTACGGGAGTAAATACAGGATGCCAGCTTTAAAAAAACAGCGTATCGATCTTAGATTAAGTGACGACGACAAAAGTATGATCGAAGAGGCTGCGGCAATGTCCAACCAGACGATCACTCAGTTTATGATTGCCTGTGCGTCTGCGCGCGCTGCGGAAGTGATCGAGCAACATCGCCGCCTGGTCCTGAATGAAGCATCATGGAACCTTGTGATGGATGCTATCAGCAACCCGCCTGAACCGGATGACAGGCTCAAACGTGCAGCAAGGCGTCTGAAAGACATGGAGTAAGCCGTGGCAGACCTGATGATTGAATTATTTTCAGAACAAACTGCGTATGATTTTCGCGGCTTCGACTGCGGTGAAGCTTCTCTGAATGCATTTCTCTCCGAGCACTTTGTCCGGCAGCATAATGGCCGCTTTTTACGCGGCTATCTTCTTGTGACAAAGGACGCCAATCCCAAAGTGCTGGGTTACTACACTTTGTCCGGCAGCTGCTTTGAAAAAGAGGCGCTGCCGTCAAACACCCAGAAGCGAAAAATCCCTTATGCCAATGTCCCCAGCGTGACGCTGGGGCGGCTGGCGATCCACAAAGATCTGCAGGGTCAGGAATGGGGTTCAACGCTTGTGGCGCATGCGATGAAGGTGGTTTATTTAGCTTCGCAGGCGGTGGGCGTTCATGGGATTTTTGTCGATGCCATTAACGACAATGCGAAGCGCTTTTATCAAAAATTAGGGTTTATTCCGCTGGTGGGGAAAAACAACAATTCGCTTTTTTACCCGACCCGCTCGATTGAGAAATTATTTGAGCAAGAATAAGCGATCTATTTGATCTTCTGTGACATGACTTATTATTCAGTATGGCAAATACTTGAATTAATTAACCGACCTGACAGAATTTGTTTTTTTTGAATAGTTTAGTTCCGTAACTTATTAAAATTGAGCTTTCGGTTATTTTGAGCTGGCTCCCAGCTAAAGCTCAGATTGCTTCAAAAAAAACGCTACATTTGTTATATTGTTGCTCATTGATTATTCACCTAGCGGTGCCAAAAAGAACAAGATTCACCGCGACCCAGGAAAATGAAATGTTAGATTACCGCTTCCCGACAGCTTTGCAGATGGTTCTCAGCGTAGCGATGGCGGAGCAAATGGGTGAACGCTCGACCAGCGCCATCCTGGCCTATGGCCTGGAAGCCAACCCGAGCTTTATCCGTAAACTGATGGTTCCCCTCACGCGCGACGGCATTATTGTCTCGACGCTGGGGCGCAACGGTTCCATTCATCTTGGCCGCCCGGCCGAAGAGATAACCCTGCGAGATATTTACCTGTCGGTGATTGAAGACAAAAAGATTTGGGCGTCCCGCCCGGACGTGCCTGCCCGCTGCGTGGTCAGCGCCAACGCCTGCTGGTACTTCAAAACGATTGCAGAAGAAGCCGAAGAGGCTTCGCTGGCGGTGTTGGCTCGCCATACCGTGGCAAGTGCGCTGGAGAAAGTGAAAAAGAGCGATACCAGCGGCTGCCAGCCGGTGCCCGAGCTTGAGGCGCTGTACAAAAAAGGCCACTAAGCCCCGCAATCACCTTTTCCCAGAAATAAAGAAACCGCCTCTTTGAAAGGCGGTTTTTTGTTGGGCTAATCGGGCGGCTTTTACACCGCCCTTATTATCTGGCTCACGCCTCGATAGTTTTGGCCTGGGATTTGCCGCGCGTAACGAGCTTACGCAGCGTGACGTAAAACACCGGCGTCAGGAACAGACCAAACAGCGTCACTCCCAACATGCCCGAGAACACCGTCACCCCGGTCACGCCGCGTACTTCCGCCCCTGCGCCGTGGCCCAGAATCAGCGGAATAGTCCCGGCGATAAAGGCGATGGAAGTCATCACGATAGGGCGCAGACGCAGGCGGCACGCTTCCAGCGCAGACTCCATAATGCCTTTGCCCTGCATCTCCAGCTCGCGGGCGAACTCGACGATCAGGATGGCGTTCTTACAGGCCAGGCCCATCAGCACCACCAGCCCGACCTGCACGAACACGTTGTTGTCGCC
This sequence comes from Cedecea selenatireducens, assembly GCF_042138895.1. Taxonomy (NCBI): domain Bacteria; kingdom Pseudomonadati; phylum Pseudomonadota; class Gammaproteobacteria; order Enterobacterales; family Enterobacteriaceae; genus Cedecea; species Cedecea selenatireducens. Next base: position 205,807 of record NZ_JBHIKW010000007.1, read on the forward strand.
CCCGGTCAGCCAGACGCCGAACAGCGCCGACAGCATGGTCATCGGCACAATCAGGATCACCGCTAGCGGCAGCGTCCAGCTTTCATACAGCGCGGCGAGCACCAGGAACGCCAGCAGCACCGCCACCGGGAAGACGATCATCGCCGTGTTGCCCTGGGTTGCCTGCTGGTAGCTCAGATCCGTCCATTCGATGTTCATCCCGTTCGGCAGCACCTGGCCGGACATCGCGGCCAGTTTTGTCATCGCCTGAGCGGAAGAGAGCACGCGTGGGTCCGCATCCCCGATGAGATCCGCCGCCGGATAGCCGTTGTAGCGGATCACCGGGTCCGGCCCGTAGGTGGTGGTGATTTTTACCATACTGCCGATCGGCACCATTTCGCCCTGATTGTTGCGGGTACGCAGGTTACCGATGTCTTCGATGCTGTCGCGGAACTGCCCGTCGGCCTGGGCCATCACGCGCCAGGTACGACCGAACTCGTTAAAGTCGTTCACGTAGGACGAGCCTAAATAGGTTTGCAGCGTGCCGAACAGGTCGGTCAGCGACACGCCCTGGGCTTTGGCTTTGTCGCGATCTACCTGCACATCAAGTTGCGGCACGTTCGCCTGGTAGGTGGAGATCGGGAAGTGCATCCCCGGCGTTTGCATGATTGCGCCTGACATGGTGTTCACCGCGGTTTGCAGCGCGCCATAGCCTAAGCCCGCCCGGTCCTGGATATACAGCGAGTAGCCGGAACCCTGGCCCAGCCCCAGAATTGGCGGCGGCAGAATAGAGAAGCCGAAGCCTTCCTGGATTTGCGAGATTTTGGCGTTGATCTCGGCGTTAATTTGCGCGGCGGTATGTTTCCGCTCGCCGAACGGCTTCAGGCCGAAGAACACCGTGCCGGTATTCGGCGTGTTGGTGAACTGCAGCGCGTTGAGGCCTGGGAACGCCACCGCGTAATCCACGCCCTCGGTATTCATGCCGATTTCGCTCATCTTACGGATCACCGCGTCGGTGCGTTCCAGCGAGGAGCCTTCCGGCATCTTCACGCCGCCGATCAGGTAGAGCTTATCCTGGGTAGGAATAAACCCGCCCGGTACGGTTTTGAACATCACCCCGGCAGCACACAGCAGCAGTACGTACACCGCGAACACCGCGCCACGGCGGCCAAGCGTTTTGCCGACCAGCCCCTGGTAACCTTCCGAAATGCGGTGGAAGAAGCGGTTGAACGGCCGGAACAGCCAGCCGAACAGGCGGTCGATCAGCCGGGTTGGCATGTCCTTCGGCGCGCCGTGCGGCTTCAGCAGCAGCGCCGCCAGCGCAGGGGAGAGCGTCAGGGAGTTAATCGCCGAGATCACCGTCGAAATGGCGATGGTCACCGCGAACTGCTTGTAGAACTGCCCGGTCACGCCGGAAAGGAACGCCATCGGCACGAACACCGCGCACAGCACCAGGGCGATAGCGATAATCGGCCCGGACACCTCGCGCATGGCCTGATGCGCCGCCTGCAGCGGGGCAAGCCCTTCCTCAATGTTACGCTCGACGTTCTCCACCACCACGATGGCGTCGTCCACCACGATGCCGATGGCGAGCACCAGCCCGAACAGACTCAAAGTGTTCAGCGAGAAGCCAAGCAGGTAAAGAATGCTGAACGTCCCCACCACCGAAACCGGGACGGCAATCAGCGGGATAATCGATGCGCGCCAGGTTTGCAGGAACAAAATAACGACCATCACAACCAGCACCACGGCTTCCAGCAGGGTTTGCACCACCGCCCGGATGGAGTCGCGCACGAAGACCGTTGGGTCGTAAGGTGCCGCCCACTTCATGTCTTCCGGGAAGCGCGTGGACAGCTCGGCCATCTTGGCGCGCACGGCGTTAGACAGGTCGATGGCGTTGGCGCCAGGCGCCTGGAAGATACCGATCCCGACCGCATCTTTGTTGTTCAACTGGGAGCGCAGGGCGTAGCTGCCGGAACCCAGCTCGATACGCGCCACGTCGCGCAGGCGAACCAGCGAGCCGTCCGGCGAGGTTTTCAGGATGATGTTGCCGAACTCTTCTTCGCTGTGCAGGCGGCCCTGGGCGTTAATCGAGATCAGGAAATCGCTCGCTTTCGGCAGCGGCTCTGCGCCGAGCTGACCGGCAGAGACCTGGACGTTCTGCTCCTGCATCGCGGTGACCACGTCAGAAGCCGTCAGGCCACGCGCCGCCACTTTGTTCGGATCTAACCACACGCGCATGGCGTATTCGCCGGAGCCGAAAATCTGGATCTGCCCGACGCCCGGCAGGCGCGCCAGCTCGTCTTTTACCTTCAGCGTGGCGTAGTTACGCATATACAGCGAGTCGTACTTGCCGTTCGGCGAGAACAGATGCACCACCAGGGTGAGCGTCGGCGACTGTTTCTGCGTGGTGATGCCGAGGCGGCGAACGTCTTCCGGCAGGCGAGCTTCGGCCTGGGAAACGCGGTTCTGAACCTGAACCTGCGCTTGATCCGGGTCGGTGCCCGGGCGGAAGGTCACGGTCGTCACCAGCACGCCGTCGGAACCGGCGACCGATTTCATGTACATCATGTTTTCGACGCCGTTGATCGCTTCTTCCAGCGGCGTCGCCACGGTTTCAGCGATCACTTTCGGGTTGGCGCCAGGGTATTCCGCCCGGACCTGCACGCTTGGCGGCACGACGTCCGGGTATTCACTGATCGGCAGCAGCGGGATCGCGATAAGCCCCGTAATAAAAATCAGAATCGACAGCACCGCGGCAAAAATCGGCCTGTCGATAAAAAAGCGGGAAAAGTCCATGCGTCGGATTCTCTGGTAAGGGATCAGTTAACGGCAGCGCTGGTGGCGACCATGTCGACAGGTTTGGCATTCACCGGCATGCCCGGCATAAACACTTTTTGCAGCCCGTCGACGATGACTTTATCGCCAGGGTTCAGCCCCTGCTGCACGATGCGCAGCCCGGAAGCCAGGCGGCCCGGCGTGATGTCGCGGCGCTGTGCCTTGCCGTCTTTATCCACGATGTAAACGTATTTTCTGTCCTGGTCGGTCAGTACCGCTTTGTCGTTGATCAGCAGGGCCTGGAACTCCGCGCTGCCCGGCAGGCGAACGCGGGCGAACAGCCCCGGCGTGAATTGACGCTGGGCGTTATCCAGCAGGGCGCGCATGCGGATGGTGCCGGTGCTGGCGGTGAGCTGGTTATCGAGGAAGTCCACTTTGCCCTGGTGCGGGTAGCCTTCTTCCCCGGACAGGCCAATTTCTACCGGCAGCGCCTGATGGTTGCTTGACGCGCCCTGGCCGCTGCGGGCGAGGTTCTGGTAGTGGAGATAGGTGGATTCATCGACGTCGAAGTAGGCGTAAACCGTCTTCTGAGACACCACGGTGGTGAGCACGCTGGCGCTGTCGCCCGCCGTGACCAGGTTGCCGCTGGTGATCAACGCGCGGCTGGCGCGGCCGTCGATCGGGGCGGTGACTTTGGTGAAGTCGAGGTTAAGCTGCGCCGCGTCAACCGCCGCCTGGGCCGCACGAATATCGGCGTCGGCCTGGGTGGCGGCAGAACGGCGCTGTTCCCACTCTTCGCGGGAAATCACGTTGGTGCCGATCAGCTTGTCGGTGCGGCTGGCTTCGCTGCGGGCGAGGCTGGCCTGGGTTTTGGCTCTCATCAACGCCGCCTGCGCCTGTTCCAGCGCGGCGCGGTAGGTTCTGTCGTCGATGGTGAACAGCACTTCACCTTTCTTCACTTCCTGGCCGTCGGTGTAGTTCACTTTGTCGATGTAGCCAGAGACGCGGGGGCGGAGCTGAACGCTTTCCACCGCCTCGATGCGGCCGTTGAAGCTGTCCCACTGGCTGACGGGTTTCACCACCACGTCGGCGACGCTGACGGCAGGTGCCTGCGGTACGGCGTTTTGTGCGACTCCCCGGTCGCATCCGGCGAGAAGCGCGGCAAGCAGTACCGGGCCTAACACGCGCAGATGAAGGCTAACCCAATGTTTTTGCAGGCTCATTATTCTTATTCCGATAGTTGAAGTCGGCCGGGCAAGACGCAGCGGAGGGTGCCGCGCCACTTCCTTTGTCCGGGCTGACCTGAGGCCATTTGTGTCGCTCATCGGCACAAAATGTGTATCAATTACGAATACAGTATCGCGGCGATTGTAGGAAGGCGTAGAACTAAGTGCAAGAATAATTGTTGCACTTTATGTGCTATTTGTGCCCTTGCAAAAAGGCCCATTTGTAACGGGGATTTAATGTAACAATAAAACTTGCAATTTTTGTCAAAGCAGGTCAACTTTAAATGCAACTGATAAAGATGCTTTTAACAAACCCGCAGGGGAGAGACACGATGAGCACCGATGCCTTCATGCATGATTTACTCAACTGGATAGATAATCACCTGGACAGCCGCCTCGACATCAACACCGTTTCCGAGCGGGCAGGGTACTCGAAGTGGCACCTGCAGCGGATCTTCAAGCAGCACACCGGCTACAACCTGGGGGAGTACATCCGCGCGCAGAAGCTGAAGAAATCTGCCGAGCGCCTGAGCCACACCGAAGAGCCGATCCTGAACGTGGCGATCTCCCTGGGCTTTGACTCGCAGCAGTCTTTCAACCGCAGCTTTAAGCGCCAGTACGGCATCGCGCCGGGCGTGTGGCGCAGGCAGCTGGCTCACGACGGGAACCGCTATGGAGCCTGAGGCTTTCTCCGCGCGGGCAACCCGCTTTATGCTTTGGCATATACCCGACGATAAACCCCGGCGATGAAACCGGGGTGGGCGTCATCCGCTAGACTCCGCGCGGCTTCGGCGCGATAACGTCCTCGATAAACGCTTTGATCTGCTTCTGCCTGCGGGCGGAAAGCTTACACACCTTGCGCAGCGTCTGCATGATCTCCGGCTCTTCCTCCAGCGGCTGCGGCTCTTTGGCCGTTAATATCAGGCAGCCCGGCAGAACCCGCACCTCCACGCTCGTGCCCGTATCAAAACCCGCTTCCGCAAGCCAGAACCCATTTAACGTTATGGCGGGTGAGGGCTGGAGTTTTTTCGAATCTCGAATGTAGCCCACAGTATAAGTCCTTGTTGTTGTGGGGATGTGCTTCTCTGGCTTACTATGCTCTTCAGTCATGATCAACTCCTGTTAAGTTGGTTGTGATTAGCGGTTAGGGCGGGTTGCCGCCTGCCTTAATCGCGCTTTCTTTGCTTTAGCTTGTTACTGCTCTCTTACTTCTACTCTTACTGCTGATACCTGCTTACTTCATGCGGGTATTATACCTTGCGGGCTGGTTTGGCTGGGAAATCGGTGGGGTAAATGGAATGCGCCTCCCAAAAAATGGTAGGGGGAAAATATCTTTTATTCGCTTACTATTTCTTCTCTATAGCTGTTGTCGGTTATGGATAAAAACAGGTGCATTCTTGGTTAATTTGTCGCTAACAGATCTGAATATTTACTCTGCTTCCCCCGGTGATGCACAGATGCTGGCTGATATACGCGTTGAATCAATGCGGCCCAGCCTGGAAGCGCTGAACAGGTTTGATCCAGCCAGAGCGCGAGATCGTTTTCTTTCGACGTTTGAGGCAAATGATACCTTCATTCTTTCTCTGGGGAATGAAATTGCGGGTTTCTATGTGCTCAGAACCTACCCTGAATATTTCTATCTGGATCACTTCTATATTAAAAACCAATTTCAGGGGAAAGGAATCGGAAGCATTGTGATGAAAGGCCTGAAGGCACAGGCCAGCGCTTCGGCGAAACCCATCCGATTGATAGCCCTAAAAGAAAGCCCGGCTAATGCATTCTATCTCTCTCAGGGTTTTGTTTTTGAGCGTGAGGAGGGGGTTGATAGGCATTATTTTTGGGGGGCCTGAAGGTATTGGGACTACCAAATTTCAGAGTAAGCTTGGAATAGGAAATTTTTGCTCTGATGTGTATAACAGTATTGCAGGAATTTTCCTGTTCAAACCTCTGGTGAAACATGACTGTTAAATGGGCTGATTACCTTATTTCTAAAGTTCGATATAACGATAAACATACCCATATTACTGATGTGTATGTACATGAAGATAAAGGCGACAGTGTAGGCACTGGGACATCGGAAACTCGGCAATGGGTAGTAGGCAAAATCGATAGTGGGTACACGTTCTACACTATTGTTGAAGGTAATGATGGGAAGTGGCAAAAAGGGCAGAAAGTGGTTAAGGATCGTGTAAATGGCACTGATTACATTACCACAAAGCCAAATAGTACAGCTAAAGATAACCTAGAAAACTTGCCTGAGTATTAACATATTGAAATGTAAGAGCCAAAGCATCAGATTCATTCTGGTGCTTTTGTTTGTTCACTCAATTTTGTATAAACATATTGACCTGCCGCCGGAAGAGTACCGCCTGATGGCTGAAAAACCGGAACTCTCAAAAAGTGCGTGGACCTAAAACAGGTGTGCTTACACTTGGACCTGTAAATGTTCGCGGAAAATAAGTGGGTCTCAGGTTTCGTGCGAAAAATTTAGAATGAAAAAGCCCGCAGGACTTATTCCATGAGGGCTTTATAGGATAACTGAATATTATTGATGAATAAGTTTAATAAATTGTCTAAATTTTATCTGAGGTTGAATTTTATGGTTTTTTTAAATTTGATATTCATCATTATTTAAGTGAAGAGAGTTCACATCAATAAATTTATTGTCGATTATTGAATCATATAATCAGTTAATCTGCTATTATCTGGTGAGTTAATTTGAATTCTGTCAATTCGTCCTGCGCTAACTTGATGTAAAAATTCCATAATTCTCTGCGGAGAGTCTTTGACAAGAGCTTTAGTTACTAAAAATCCTTCCAGATTTTTTAGGTTGAATTTATTAGAGATAGCCTCCAAGTCTTGTAAAAAGCCTTCTCGACCTTTTTCTCTGAAGTCTCTCATAATTACAGTGTAACGAATGTCTAATTTAAAGAAATCATCACGAGTAATAGTTGGAACATGTTTAAGTATAAAACAAAATAATGTTGTAATTCCTTCATGGATTTTCATTCTAATATCATCTTTTTTAGCTTTGCCTTCTTTAAATTCTACAAAATAAAGAATTTCACCAACTAAAAATAAACAGTCTGGAGACTTTTCTTTTTTGCCATCTGGATGGCAAGAAGCCAAATTATATACTTTATCAAAATTAAAACCTAATTCATTAGATAAAATAAAATTTTTTTCTCCATCAGAATTAAAGCTGAGAGTCGAAACTGTCTCCAAGGCTGTTGGGTAAATTTCGCACAGTTTGTCATAAATTGTTTTAGCATTAGAAATCATCAAAATCATCCTTGCTGAGTACTCTTAATGGCTCTGCCAATAAATCTATAGCGTGTGAAACATCATCTGTAATGTTCAAAAATGAAGTTAAATTTTCGTTAGGGAATTTTGTGGCTAAATAAAAGCTATGTTCAATTCTTTTCTTATCAGAAAAATGTTTAAGCGCATCAATTATATAAGGACTATGCGTTGTTATGATGATATCAACCCCAGAGTAAACCAAATCACAAATTAGCTCACAATAAAGAATTTGCCATTTAGGATGCAAGTTAACTTCAGGTTCATCTAATATAAGTAACTGGTTATTCTCGGCATGGCCGCCTTTTAATAGCATATCCAGTATGCCAAGAGATTTAACGCCAGAAGCAACATTAGATGATGAAATTGAATAATTTTCACGAGTTAATAGAAAATCAAATTTTTCGTTATCGTAGATTATTTCGCCATCGAATGCGCTATTTATTCGAGAAGATATCTGACTATGCAAATCTGGTTCGACTTCTACAAATAAATCATTAAAGGCATAAAGATTATAAATCGAGTCACTTAGTTTATTGCTCAGATCTTTAATATGCAATGGAACTGTTGCTCTACCAGTGGAACCTTCTTTGATTTCAAAGAGGGTCTTAGACATTTGAGCCAAATTATGATATTGAATTATTGCTGGTGACTCAACATATGTTGCATCGTTGTAACCAAGTTCATCATTGAAGTCAAATTTAAACTTAGTATCACTAACCCAGTTTATTTCAATTAATGGCGTTGCACCGTCATTAACTCTTACTACAGTTTTTAAAAGAGACTCATTTCCTCGAGGAATAATTTCACCTCTAAACTCAGAGAAAAATGCTTTGCCAATCGCTCGGTTCATCACTGATAAACGATCGTCAGGTTCTTCAATTAATTGTCTAATTTCTTCAAGTTTGGAACTGGCACTCGAAAACATCATTTCGGCTATATCACCGCGATCTAATAGATCGTTGAGAATGCGATATCTTTCATTCAAAGCAGAGATAGGATCTATTTTAAGCTGGCTAATGAATTTTTTAGGATGGAATAGATCTCTAATTTGAGTGTTGGTTGTTATGTTGATAGTGCGTCGAATTATAGAGAAGTAAATAACTTCTGCAAGAGTAAGTAAACGAGCATCTTTATCTTCCTCTAAATCGAATTCATAGCGAGCGATAGCCTTTACTATTGAAAATAATATTTTACCAACGGTGCTTTTACCGGTATCGTTTTCGCCAGTAATCACCGTTAGACCACCTATGTGTACATGTGCATCTGAAATTGTACCAAAATTTCTAATCTCAATATCCATAAGTAGCTCTTTTCCTAGGAGTTAATACACAGATTCTAGCACTTATTTTGGGCTCGAAGAAAGTGTAGATATACAAATAAGAGCACTATTTACTATAAAAAATTACTATCTCGATATAGTTTAGTTTGCAATTCACTTTATGCTAGTGGAGGTCATGCAAGCATCTCTGACATCAGCGCCATTCACTTTTAGAGATTATCCAACACACTGATTATGTCTCTCGAGGAGAGTGTAAGCATCCCGGCAAACCGAACCATTCACTTTTAGAGATCTTCCGACATACTGATTATGTCCCCTGAGGAGATCGCCATGCGTAAAGCCCGATTCACCGAGCACCAAATCATCGCCGTGCTAAAGTCCGTCGAAGCTGGCCGGACCGTCAAAGATGTCTGCCGTGAAGCCGGTATCTCAGAAGCCAGTTATTACAACTGGAAAGCGAAGTTTGGCGGTATGGAAGCCTCTGATATCAAAAAAATGAAAGATCTCGAGGACGAAAATCGTCGTTTCAAACAGATGTTTGCCGATCTCAGTCTTGAATGCCTGGCCCTGAAAGACGTTATCGAAAAAAAGCTTTAAAACCAGCGATAAAGCGGTAGCTCGTCAGCTATCTGACGGCGCAATTTGCCATGAGCATCCGCCAAGCGTGCAGGATATTATCGTTGAGCAGGACGGTGTATTTTTATCAGCCCGATACCCGGCGTGATGAACCGGTGATCCATGTGCTTACTGAGCTGGCAGAACGCTATCCGCGCTACGGTTTTAAGAAGTTGTTCCAGCTGCTGCGCAGGCAGGGCAATACCTGGAACCATAAACGCGTTCACCGGATTTATTGCCTGCTGAAATTGAATTTACGCAGCAAGGGAAAGCAGCGTTTACCGGTACGTAACCCGGCGCTACTGGTGACGTCTGAAGCAGCTAACTGGAGTTGGTCGATAGACTTTATGCATGATGCGTTGGTCTGCTGCAGACGCTTCCGGACCTTAAATGTAGTGGATGATTTTAACCACGAAGCCCTTGCAATAGAAATTGATCTGAATATCCCGGTGCAGCAGGTGGTCGGAGTGCTGGACAGGAAAGTGGCGAGCTGGAGGTATCTGCTGAAACTGCGGATGGACAACGGCCCGGAACTAGCCCCGATGACACTTGTGTAGTGGGCTGAATAGCATGATGTGGCACTGGAGTTTATCAGGCCGGGTAAACCGACGCAGAATGCATTTTTCGAACGGTTCAACTGGACTGAAATTTTGGATTTCACCTGTTCAGAACGCTGAATGAAGCACGGGAAATCACGGAACTCTAGCTGGATGAATACAACAGCGGGCATCCCCATGAATCCCTGAATAGCCTGACACCAGAGGGATATCGGCTGATTGCTGAAAAACAGGAGCTCTCAAAAAGTGCTTGGAACTAAAACAGGTGTGCTTAGATAAAAGGTTTTAATTTAACTCGTTCTCTTCGGACTTCGCGGGACAAATTGTAGACACAAAAAAGCCCGCATAGCTTGAACCATGCGGGCTTTCAGGACTTCGTATCGGGCTCTGGTAACCGTCAACAAAGGATTTTGGTGGAGCTGGCGGGAGTTGAACCCGCGTCCGAAATTTCTACATCCTCGGTACTACATGCTTAGTCAGTCTTTACATTCGCCGGGCAACTGCGGACAGACACGCCATTACCAAACTATCCTGATTAGTTTTAATGCTTCAACCCCAGGCAAGGCATCCACACGATCTCTTTTGGGTTTGACCTCTCTTTGATCCCCGTCTTAAGAGCGGAAGCTAGGGAGAGAGGGCTCAGAGCAGGTTATTAAGCTGCTAAAGCGTAGTTTTCGTCGTTTGCGACTATTTTTTTGCGGCTTTTTACGAGGCCAACCGCCCCTCGGCATGCACCTTGGGTTTCGCAAATCCCGTCGAATCCAGAATCAGCCCCAATGTGTACCGGCGAGTATAACAGATTTATTACGCGCGTGACCAGCCGTCTAAAGAGAAATCCCGCCGAGTGCTGTTCGTACAAAATTCCTTCAGCACCAGCGGGATAGGTGGTCAATTAACGTTCGCGCAGCGCCTCGCGGGCGCGGTTGAACGGCTTAATCAGGTACTCAACGATGGTTTTCTGCCCGGTTTTAATGTCCACGGTCGCCACCATCCCCGGTGAGATGGAGAAATGGTGGCCGACTTTGTTCACCAGGTAGTCCTGGTTAGTGCGGATAAACACCCGGTAGTAGACGATTTCCGGCTTCACCTTGTCCTGAATGGTGTCCGGGGAGATGGTTTCCACGGTGCCTTCCAGCCCGCCGTAAATGGCGTAATCGTAGGCGGTGATTTTCACCAGCGCGCGCTGCCCTGGGTGAATAAAGGCGATGTCGCGAGGGGAAAGCCGGGCCTCAATCAGCAGGTGATCGTCCACCGGCACAATCTCCATCATCTCGCCGTTCGGCGGAATAACGCCGCCGATGGTGGTCACCTGAATGTTCTTCACGATGCCGCGTACCGGCGAGCGCACGGTCATGCGGGTCACCGAATCCTCACGCCCTTTGATGATGGAGGTCAGCATGTCCACTTCGGCATTGGCTTTCGACAGCGCCTCACGTGCCTGCACGTAATACTGCGAGCGCAGGTCGGTTATTCTCAGGCCCAGGTCACTTTTCTGTCGCTGCAGGCGCAGCACTTCCACGTGGCTCGCCGCGCCGCTTTTCACCAGCCGCTGGGTGATATCCAGCTCTTTGTTGACCGACGTCAGCGCGTCCCGCAGCTCGGATTCGGAGTCGTTCAGCTGCGCCCGGCGGGTTTTATACAGCCGGGTTTCGGAGGCGACAAGATCGGGCGAGGCCTTGAGCGAATCCGGGAACTTCAGCGGCTGGTCGTTCACCTCTGCGTAAAGCCTGGCGCTGGAGGCGAGCGAGGCGCGGTAGCGAGCCGCGCTTTCGCCCACGTTGGACTCGGAGCGCGTCGGGTCGAGGCGGGCGACAATTTGCCCGGCCTGCACCTTATCGCCTTCGTGAACCAGCAGCTCGGTGACTATCCCGCCGTCCAGCGACTGCAAGATTTGCTCGCGGGAACTCGGCACCACTTTCCCGGTGCCGGTAGATACTTCATCCAGCGTGCCGAACCACGCCCACACGCCAAATAGAATAAACAGCAGCGTGATGAGCAGGATGATGCGGCTCGCTCCGGAAAATTCGCTTTCGCGCTGGATGTCCGGGTCATCGTTGGTGACGTCATGCTGACTGGTTTTCATTGTTCCACTCCCGCGGTGGTGTCTGGGCGGCGGCCGGGGCCTGAGCCGGTACCGGTCTTGCGGCGCCGAGCGCCTGGGCCTTCGGTGCATCCATTACCAGCTGGCCGTCTTTGAGCACCAGCACGCGTTCGACCAGTTCGAGTACCGGCACGCGGTGGGTGGCGACCACCAGCGTGCGGTGGCCGAGCCACTGGTTAAGCCGCTGAATAAATTCGCGTTCGGTGTGGTCGTCCAGCGAGGCGGTCGGTTCATCGAGCAGCACGATGTTGGGCGAGCGCAGCAGCATACGCGCCAGCAGGATCGACTGACGCTGCCCGCCGGAAAGCCCGCTGCCGCCTTCCATGATCGGGTGATCCAGCCCCTTCGGCAGATGCTTCACGAAGTTGCTCGCGCCGCTGACTTCTAACGCCTCGAAGATCGCGTCGTCGCTGGCGTGTGGCGCGCCAAGGGTGAGGTTTTCCCGCAGCGTGCCGTAGAACAGCCGGGCGTTCTGACTCAGGAAGCCGATGTTGCGGCGCAGATCCGCCATGTCGATTTGGGTCATCGCCAGATCGTCGAGCCTGGCTTCGCCGCTGGCCAGATCGACGCCGCCGGCAAGCGCCTGCAGCAGCGTGGATTTGCCCGCACCGTTGCGCCCAAGCACGGCAATGCGTTCGCCGCGCTGGATCTCAAGGCGGGCGATACGCAGCGGAATGCGCGGATCTTCGCTGTGGTATTTGAACTGGGCGCTTTCAAACAGGTAGTGGCCGTGGAAGATGTCTTTGTGGATGAGGTTTTCATCGCGCTGGGTTTCCACCGGCAGCTGCATGATGCTGTCCAGCCCCTGTTTGGCGGCTTTGACCTGCTGCCAGCGCGCAAGCACGCCGCACAGGTTTGCCATCGGCGCAATCATCCTTGAGGCCAGCATGGAGGCGGCGACCATTGCCCCGGTGGTCATCTCGCCTTCAATGACCAGCGGCGCCCCGAACAGCACCACCACCACAAACACCAGGCTCTGAATGGTGATCCCCCAGCTGATTAAGCCCTGGGTCAGTTCGCGAGTTTTCAGGCCGGATTCGGCAGTAATGCGGATGTAGCTGTTCCACTGCTGGAGGAAACGGTTCTCCGCCTGCATCAGCTTGATGTCCTCCAGCCCCTGCACGCTTTCTACCAGCACGGCGTTGCGCAGGGTTGATTCGTGCGCGGCCTGGTTTGCCAGCGTGGCGAGCTTTTTCTGCAGCAGCAGGCCAGGTAGCACCATCACAATGGCGGCAACCGGGGCGATCCATGCCAGCTGCGGGGCGATGATCGCCAGTACGCCAACAAACAGCAGGAAGAACGGCAGATCGACGATCGTGGAGATGGTCGAGGAGGTGATCATCTCGCGGATCTGCTCCAGCTCGCGCAGCTGAGAAATAAAGCTGCCGGTGGAGCGGGGCACGGCGCTGTTGCGCAGCCGCAGGGCGTGGCTGAATACGCGATCGGAAATGCGCATATCGGCCCGCTTGCCCAGCACGTCCATGATGTTGCTGCGCGTGACTTTCAGGATGAAGCCGAACACCACGGCGATCAGCACGCCGGTCGCCAGCACGTACAGCGTCGGGTACGACTGGGCGGGGATCACCCGGTCGTATACCTGCATCGAGAACAGGATCCCGGCCAGCGACAGCACGTTCACCCAAAAGGCCGCCAGCATCACCGGGCCATAAGGGCGAACGTCGAGCATGATCAGCTCTTTCATCCAGTCGGGGCTGAAGCGTGAGATATAGGCGTCGACGCGGCTGTCTTTCAGGGCCGAGAGCGGGCGCAGGGCGGCCACAAAGCGAATTTCCGGCAGCAGTTTGCTGAGCGACTGGCGGTTGGTGTGGCGTTCGTCGTCAAAGTAGCAGATATCTACGGTGTCCTCGCCGTCAAACTGTTCGATCACCGCGATCTGGCCGCTGGCTAAGTCCACCACTACCGGCAGCCGCCACTGGGCAATGGCTTTTTCGGTGTTGCCGAGCAGGTGGAAGGAAAGCCCGGCCTGGCGTGAAAGCTGGGTCAGCGCGGCGACTTTGGTTTTGTCTTTGAACCACGGGGCGTTGGCCTGAATGGTGCCGGGCGAGCAAACCACGCGGTAATGCCCGGCAACGTGACTGATGGCGTGGGCCCATTGGGTCAGGGCCTGTTCGCTTAAATACTCCCCGGCGGGAGAGGCTGTCTGGCTCATGGCTGAATCTCCAGGGACTGGATGTTGCGGTGTTCCAGACCAAATGCGTTGCGTAGTCTGCCGGTGTTGTACAGGCAGTTAAGCTGCAGTTGATGGAGCTGGCTCAGCGTTTGTTGTTGGGCGAATCGCGCCTGGTAGACTTCCTGCTCGGCGTTGAGCACGTCCAGCAGCGGGCGGGAACCCAGGTCGAGATATTGCTGTTGGTAAAGCTCGCGGGTGCGGGCGCTTAACTGTTCCTGGCGCTGCAGAACCTGGAGCGCGGTGACCAGGCTCAGCGCCTGGCTGCGTGACTCCATAAGCTTTTGGCGCACGTCGAGGCGAACCCGGTCGATGCCGGACTGTGCGGCTTCCACCGCGTGGCTGGCGGCGTTGCGTCTCGCCGTCAGGCCGCCGCCCTGGTAAATCGGCATTTCGACGCGGATATACGCCGAGTATTGCGTGCGGTCCAGCACTTCACTCCCGGAGTAGTTCTTGTTCAGGTAGTGCTGGACGGAGGGTTCCAGCGAGATCGTCGGGGTCATCTGCGCATTGGCGTAGTCGAGGTTTGCCTGCGCGACGTTGGCCTGCGCCCAGGCCGCCAGCACGGCAGGCACCAGGCGGTCGTCCGGCTTAGCCACGTCGCAGCTGTTGTTCAGCTTCTGCGGGAAATCAGGGCTGATTTTGTTGAGGCTGGTCCAGCCGAGCTGGCTCATTAGCGTGGCCTGGGTGCTGTCGAGATTCGACTCGTACTGGATGAGCTGCGAGCGGGCGGACTCGATACGCGCGTCGGTTTGCACCACGTCTGACATCGAGGTTGCGCCCTGATCGTTGCGCTCTTGAGTCAGGCGGCCAACGGCGGTCAGCGCATCCAATTGTTCTTTGGCGATGTCGACCATTTGCTGCCAGAGCTGCACTTGTACCATCGCCGAAGCGGTGTCGTGCCCGACGGTATCAATACTTACCAGCACGTTGGCCTGGGCCTGGGCTTCCCCGGCGGTTTCGGCGCGAACCTGGCTGGCGACTTTGCCAAAGTCATACAGCATCTGGGACAGGGAAAGCACCAGCGACGGGCTGTAGCCGCTGTTGCTGTAGGTATTGGTGTAGCCGTTATTCATCCCGGCGCTGATTTGCGGATAGTACTTAGATTTGGCGACGTTTATCTGTTCGGACTGACCGTAAAGTTTGCCGATGGCTTCACGAATGCCGGGATGCCAGCTGACCGAGCGGTTGACCGCATCGTTCAGGGTTAAGATCCCGGGCGCAGGGGCATTGAGCGGGAGGGCGGTTGGGCCATCGAGTGAGGGCAGCTCTTGTTGCTGAGCGAGGCCCTGAGTCGTAATAGAAGCAGGTTTGTCGTCGGCCCAGGCCTGGAGTGAAAACAGACCGCAAGCCAGCCATAACGCAACAGGCTGTAATTTTCCCATGTTCTTTCCCTAATAAATGGCACTGCGTTTTTGTCTTATTCCCCGGGCGTCTGTGCGCCCGGGGATTTTTCGCTTCTACTATCAGGCAACAATGTGGTTGTTCTGGATCAGCTCATCGAGCGTGGTGTGTACGTTCTCCAAAGTAACGAGAGTGGTTGAATGGAACGTGCCGGCGGAGCCATCACGGTCGATGGAGATGACCGTGTTGTTGCCGACGGTAGCCACGCTCAGGTAGTTACCTAACGTTGAGGCCTGGCCGTTCCAGCCGACCAGCAGGTCGTGGACGTTGATCTGGTCGCCCTGGGCGAGCGAGAAGTTCTTCCAGACGTCTGCGCCGTTGCCGCCCGTGCCGTCGTTCGCCCCGCCAGCAAGGACGTGGTACACCAGCGTGTCGGCGTAGGCCGACGAACCGTTGATGATGTCCCCATAGGCGGTGCTGACGAACTGCGGGTTCATGTTGATGGTCAGCGTGGCAGTGTCCGAATGCCCGTTCTGGTCGTTCAGGGTGTAGGTGAAGGTCTCCTTGTTGACGATCGATCCCGGCGCTACGCCCGCTTTCAGGGTGTAGGTATAGTTCCCGCTGATGTCGATGGTCAGCGTGCCGTACTGCCCCTGAATCGTCGCTACCGCGCTGCTGTTGGTGAGCGGGTTCAGGGTAGCCGTGCTGCCGTTCACGCCGTTGATCGTCAACAGGGTGTGGACGCTGCCAAGCTGGTCTGACGCACCGGCAGAGTCGCTACCGTCGTACAGATTGCCGTGTACGACGGTGCTCTGTGCCGTGAAGCTGTCCAGCAGGTGCGAAGTCCCGGTGACCGTTGGGGTAATGGTAATGTTCCCTACGCTTAGCGGCCCCATGTTGCCAACATAGCTCAGCGTCCAGGTGCCCGAATGCAGGTCCGTGACCGGAATAATGGCCGTGCCGCCCAACAGCGCGCTGCCGCTAAAAGTACCGGTGTAGGTATGGCCCTGACCGTCGCTCAGCGTCCAGGTCACAGACAATCCACCCAACGCCAGACCGGAAGCCACTTTGAACACCAGGGCGGCTCCGCCCAGGGTGGTGTTGTCCGCAATGGTGAACGTACCGCTGCCGTTGCCGTGGCTGGATGCCAACAGCGCAGTAGTCCAGGTCGCTGAACCGACGTTGGCACTCGTGTAAGCCGCAGTGTTCTGCGTTGACGCGATAGCCATAATCGAACTGATGTCGTTCACGGCATCCACGGTGTGCGGCGTGGCGGTGATGTTCAGGGACGCGGTACCGGTGTCTCCGTTTGGCGCGGTGACGGTATAAACGAAGCTGTCTGGCGTATTGATGCCGTCGGCACCCACGCCTGCTTTCAGCGTATAGGTGTAGTTGCCGTGGGCATCAATGGTCAGCGTCCCGAACTTGCCGACGATGGTGGTGGTACCGGTCGCCGACACTGCGACGCCGTTCACCGCCGTCAGCAGGCTGCCCGCCGGAGCGATATCGTCCTGCATCACGTTACCGGTAGTTGTTGCCGCCAGGCTGTCTACCGCGTAGGTGTGATCCTGCAGGATATTCAGCGTGTAACTGGTCAGCAGCGAGACGCCGCTGGCGTTCATCAGCAGGAACAGGTAATCCCCGCCGCCGAGTGTGACGGTCAACTGACCTGACGAACCGCCGAGCAGCGGCGCCGTCAGCCAGGTTTTCTGCACCTGGAACTGTTCATACTGCTGGGTGGCCACGTTGAACTTGTAGATATACAGGTCGAAGGTGGACAGCAGCGCCACCCCGCCAACGCTCGCCTGCAGCGTCATGGTACGAGTTGACCCGTCTGCGACATCAAACAGAATCGGGTTGCTCATATTGGCCAGCAGGTTGAGGTTAACCACGTTGCCCAGGCCTACGCTCAGCACCGACAGGCCGGTTTGCTGAGATGCGCCGTGGTCAACGGCGACAACGTCCGTGCCGTAAGTCAGCGACCCGGTGTTATCCGTTGCCGTAACCGTGCTGGCCGGCGCGCCGTTACCCAGGGAGACAATCAGCTGTGCAGAGTCGCTGACGCCGTTGTGGGTAATGGTGTAGGTGAAGTTCTCCGTGCGTCCCAGCACCGTGGCCGATGTATTGGTTAAGGTGTAGGTATAGCTGCCGTCCTGGTTGATATGCAGGGTGCCGTATTTACCCTGAATATCCAGCCCGCCAGCGCCCACGGTGTGGCTGACGCCGTTGGCATCGGTAATCGCCGTCACCACGGTGCCGGTAGGCGCGTTATCCACCGCACCGCCAGGGCCTGCATCGGTAATCACGTTCCCGTTGGAGGTGGTAGTGCCGCTAACGACGCCTGCGCCGGTTTGCTCGACGGTGACCGCAAGGTTCGTCGTCGCCCCGGTCGCCAGCAGGCTGGTGTTGTAGCCGAGTACGCGGTATTGCCCTTCGCCCAGTCCGTCAAGGTTCAGGGTCACGCCCGTCGCGCCCAGGGTTAACAGGTTAAGGAACTGCGGCAGAGAAGAGTCGACGACCGTGGTCCACGAGTTGGTGGCCGCGTCATATTTCTGAATGGCGATTTCCAGCGTATTCAGCAACGACAGCACCACGCCGGTGGCGGCGGCATTAATGGTGATATGCCCGGTAGCGCCGCTGCCGATGGTGAAGCCAACCTGCGCGGTATTGCTGCCCAGCACCGAAGCCACGCTCCCCAGGGCGCCAATCAGCAGGCTGCCGTAGCCGCTGTAGTGCTCGGTGGTAATTTCTGCGTTACTGGTCAGCGCTAAATCGACTACGTTGCTGCTCGCTGCCAGAGGCAGGACCGGCGCGGTAATCGACAGCGACGGCGAAACGTTCCCGGCGGCGTCGACGGCAGAAATCGACAGCGACTGGCCTTCAATCTGGCGAGTCGGCAGCGTGATGCTGAAGGCGCCAGAAGCGTTAGCCGTACCGGTGACGGTGATCCCACCCGGCAACGTAATGGTCACGGTGCTGTTAGCTTCAGCTACGCCGGTAATTGTTGCCCCGTCGGCGCTGATAACCCCGGTTGGGATCAGCGGTGGAATGGTATCGACAATTACCGAGGTTGCCAGAGACGCAGCGCCCGTCCCGTTGGCGTTGGTTGCCGTGGCGGTAAAGGCATGAACGCCATCACCCAGCGCGCCGGTCGGGGTAAACGTCCAGACGCCGCTCGCATTGGCGGTTACCGTGCCGAGCAACGAACCGTTGTCGTAAATCTTAACGGTGGCGTTGGCTTCGGCGGTGCCGTTAATCGTCGGCCGGGTATCGTTGGTGCTCTGGCCGTTGCCCACAATGCCGGTCTTCGGCAGTACATCGTCAACGATGCTGGTGATAACCGGCAGCCCCGGCACGCCGGTGAACGGTGCGGTGAAGCCTGCCGACACGCCGACGTTCCCCGCCGCATCCTGAGCAAAAGCAAGCAGAGACTGGCCGCTGGTTTGCGCAGGCGAGAGCGTAATGCTGAAGTTGCCGCTACCGTCCGCTTTCGCCGTACCCAGTACCGTTCCCGTTGCAGAGGTAATGGTGACGGTGCTGTTGGCTTCGGCAAGGCCGGTCACCACCGAGCCGGTGGCGTTGACGGTCAGGCCGGTTGGCGCCAGCGGCGGCACGGTATCGACGACGATACCGGCAGGCACGGAGGTGACGCTGACGTTACCTGCCGCATCCGTTGCCGTGACGGTGAACGAATGGTTGCCCTGGAGAAGCGGCAGCGTTGGCGTAAACGTCCAGACGCCGCTGCCGTTCGCCGTCGTGGTGCCCAGCAGCACGCCGTTATCAAAGATATTGATAGTGGCGTTGGCTTCTGCGGTACCGTTCAGGGTCGGGCGAGTGTCGTCCGTTGGCTGGTTGTTGCCCACCGGGCCGGTGATTGGGCCGATGTCATCTACCACCGAGGTAATCACCGGCTGGCCAGGCGCCACGGTATCCACAACCACGGTGAAGCCAGCGGTTGGGCTGCTGACCACGCCTGCGCCGTTGGTGGCGGTAATGGTAAAGGTGTGCGAGCCGTTTGCCAGCGCGCTCGGCGGCGTAAATACCCAAATGCCGAGGACGTTAGCGGTGACGGTGCCAATCAGGTTGCCGCCATCGTAAATTTTGATGGTGCTGTTGGCATCGGCCGTCCCGTTGAGGGTCGGACGCGCATCGTTAGTGGCCTGGCCGTTAGTCAACGGACCTACCACTCCGCCGACAACGTCATCCACCACCGAGGTCAGCACCGGCGTATTCGACACGCCGCTGACGATGTTCAGGGTGAAGTCGGCCGAGGCGACGCTGGTGTTACCGGCGGCATCGGATGCCGTGACGGTGAACACATGCTGGCCCGGGGTTAATGCGGTGCCCGGCGTGAAGCTCCAGACGCCCAGCGCGTTAGCGGTGACGGTGCCAATCAGGTTGCCGCCATCGTAAATCTTGATGGTGGCGTTAGCTTCCGCAGTGCCGCTGAGCACGGGCAGGGTATCGTCGGTACTTGAACCACTCACCAGCGGCCCCTGAACCGGGCCAACGTCGTCAAACGCCTGAATCACAATCGGCTGGGTTGGCGCGATGGTATCCACTACGACGTTAAACGGTGCTGAAGGCAGACTGACGTTGCCAGCGGCGTCTGTGGCGGTGACGGTCAGCGCATGGCCGCCGTTAATCAGCGGCGTACCCGGCCTGAAGCTCCATGCTCCGCCCGCATCTGCCTGTACGGTGCCAAGCAGAACGCCGTTGTCGTACACGCTGACGGTGGCGTTGCCCTCGGCGGTACCGGTCAGCACTGGACGGGTATCGTCGGTGGTCTGGCCGCTGGTCAGGTTGCCGGTGATTGGCCCTACCGCATCCGCAACGGTACCGATCGCTGGCGCATTCGGTGCAATGGTGTCGACGGTCAACGCGAAGCCATTCGACGGATTACTGACGTTGCCCGCTGCATCGGTGGCGGTCACGGTTAACGTATGCGAACCGTTGCCGAGCGCTGCGACTGGGGTCAGACTCCATGCGCCAGAACCGTTGGCAACGGTGGTGCCTATCAGGTTGCCGTCGCTGTATACCTTGATGATGGCGTTAGCTTCAGCTGTCCCGCTCAGTGAAGGCCGGGTTTCGTTGGTGGCCTGGCCGTTGGTGATTGGCCCCAGCACCGGCGCGGTGTTGTCCAGCACGGTGACGATCGCCGGCGGATTTGGCGCAACCGAGTCAATATTCACGCCAAACGAGGCCGTGTTACTGACGTTGCCTGCGGCATCGGTCGCCGTGACGTTCAGGGTATGCGTCCCCTGGCCCAGCGGCCCGGTTGGCGTGAACGTCCAGTTGCCCAGTCCGTCTGCCTGAGTCGTACCCAGTACGTTATTGCCGTCTTTCACTGTGATAGTGGCGTTAGCTTCTGCCGTCCCGCTCAGGGTTGGCTGGGTGTCCTTCGTCAGTTGACCGTTAATCAGCGGCAGGTTAGTGCCTGGCTGCGTCTGGTCGTCTATTACCGAGAGGATAATCGGCACAATCGGCGGCACTGTATCCACCACCACGTTGAAGCCGACGCTTGGGCCGCTGGCGTTACCCGCCGCATCCGTAGCGGTCACGGTGATGTTATGACTGCCGTCCAGCAGCGGAGCCGTTGGGGTGAATGTCCAGCTTCCGCCCACCGGTACCGTGACCGTCCCGATAACGACATTCCCGTCCTTAAAGGTCAACGTTGTACCTGCCTCGGCGGTGCCGCTGAAGGTTGGCGTATTGTCGTTAGTTGGCTGGCCGGAGGTGATTGGCTGCGCGGTAATGTCGTTGGTGACCGCCAGCACGACAGGCGTACCCGGCGCGACGGTATCCACGTTCACCACAAATCCGCTGGAAGGCGGGCTGACGTTACCGGCGGCGTCGGTCGCCGTGACGGTAATATTGTGCGCACCTTCGCCAAGATTGGTTATCGGCGTATAAGTCCAGATGCCCAGTGCGTTCGCGGTGACGGTACCGATAACGGAACCATTATCGAGAATGTTCACCGTAGCCCCGGCCTCTGCGGTACCGCTGAGCGTTGGTTTGGCATCGTTAGTGGCCTGGCCGCTGGTCAACGGCCCGAGGGCACCACCCACTACATCGTCCACCACGGAAAGGATAACTGGCTGTGCTGGTGGCGTGGTATCGACAATGATGTTGTAAAGCGGTGACAGACCGCTGGTCTCGATACCTACCGTCTGGCTGACCGCAAAGGTGTGTGGTCCATTACCCAAGGGATCGGTAACGGTCCAGGTCCATTTTCCATCGACATCGGCCGACACTGTGGTAATCAGCACCCCGTCGACATAAATGTGAACCGCAGCTCCGGCAGTCGCACCAGAGCCGCTCAACGTTGGCAGCGTATCATCGGTGGTTTTCCCGTTGCCGACATTACCGGTTATCGTGCCAACGTTGTCGTCCACCAGATCGATGGTTGGAGGGTGAGGGATAATCGAGGTCGTTGCGTTAAAGTTCACGCCACCACTCTGGTTACCCGCTGGGTCCTGTGCCACGGCAGTAAGCTGTGCGCCAGTCGTCTGGGCTGGTGAAAGCGTTACGACCCAGGCACCGGTTATTGGCGCCGCGACTCCCGTTCCCAGGACGTTGCCGCTGGAATCTTTGATAATCACCGTCGCCCCGGCTTCAGCGGTACCGGAGACCAGGGTCCCGGTCGGGTCAATGACCAGAACCGTAGGATTTCCTGGCGCAGTGGTATCGACGTCAATCACAATTGGCGCAGATGGCCCAACGCTATGGCCGACATCATCGGTCGCTTGGATGGTAATGCTGTGCGGGCCTTCCGACAGCGCGGAAGTGGTTATGCTCCATTTGCCGTCCTGGCCTACGGTACCGGTACCCAGAATGGTTGTGCCATTAGTGTCGTACAGCGTAACTGTGCTGCCGATTTTTCCGGTGCCGGTAAATGTTGGCGTTGTGTCATCGGTGACGCTGCCGTTAACCAGCGGCGTCTTGATTGGGCCAACGTCATCAATGATTTCAACGACGACCGGCGCGGTAAGCGGTACGGTATCGACGGTCAGTACGTAATCGGTTGACGGCCCGCTGACGTTACCTGCCTTGTCGGTTTGAACGGCGGTGAGGGTATTTTCGCCATTGGCCAGGGCGATATCTGGCGTGATGGTCCAGTTACCCGTGCCGTCCACGACCGCAGAACCTATCGCCGTGGTGCCGTTGTACAGCGTGACGGTTGCACCGATTTCCCCCGTACCGTGGAACACTGGTTTCGGGTCGTCGGTGATCCCGTTGGTGATAGCGCCGGTGACCGGGCCAACGTTGTCATCCACGGTGCCAATAGTCGGTGCCCCAGGCGCCGTAGTATCTACGGTAATGGCGATCGGTGCTGACGGCAGGCTGGTGTTGCCCGCCGGGTCGGTCACCTGCACGGTAATGTTATAGGTCGTTTCGCCAAACGGCGTGGCAGGCGTCACGCTCCAGGTACCGTCAGAACGCACGGTGGTGGTGCCGACCAGCTCGTTCCCGTTGTTGTAGACGTTGATGGTAGAGCCCGCGACGCCGGTGCCGCTAAAGGTCGGCGTCGTGTCGTTGGTGCTGCCGCCAGGGGCGACGGTGCCCACTACCGGCGGCACGTTGTCAGTCACCGTAGGTGCAACAGGCTGAGCCGGAGGTGTCGCGTAAACCGACAGCGTAAATCCGCTCGACGGTGCCCCGACGTTGCCCGCCGCATCCGTTGCCGTGGTTGTGAAGATATGAGTCCCGCTACCCAGCGGAGAATTTGGAGTAATACTCCAGTTGCCGTCGGCGTCAACGACCGCGCTGCCGATTGGCGTTGTTCCGCCGTCAGCGTACAGCTTGATGGTCGCGCCCACTTCGCCCTTACCGGAGAGCACCGGTTCGGTACTTTGGGTGCTGCCGCCGTTAGTCAGGGTGATTGGCGTGCCGGCGACGTTGCCCAGCGCACCGTCAATGGAAGGCGCTCCCGGAGGTGCGGTGTCGATAATCACAATCTGCGTTGTGGCAGAGCTGGTGTTTCCGGCCGCATCCGTCACGTAGACATTAAGCGTATGCGAGCCTTCGCTCAGCGGCTGAGTGGGCTGGAATGTCCATGCGCCGGTGCCATCCGCCGTGACGGTACCGATAAGCGTTGTGCCATCGTATATTTTGACGACCGCATCAGCGGCCGCTGTCCCGTTGATAACGGGTTGCGGATCGTTGGTTGAGCCGCCAGGCAGTACCGGGCCAAGATCCGGGTTAACGTTATCCACTATCTCGCCGATCGTCGGCGCGTTTGGCAGGGTGGTTATTTGTTCAACGTTCCACGGCGTGGAATGCGCGGTGACGTTTCCTGCGGCATCTGAAGCCGTGACGGTAAAGGAGTGAGGTCCATCCAGCAACGGCGTGGTTGGCGTAAATGTCCAGGTGCCGCTGCCGTTCACGGTGGTGGTGCCCAGTACGTTCAGGCCATCGTAAACCGTGATGGTGGAACCTGGTTCACCGCTGCCGCTAAGCGTTGGAGTAGGATCATTGGTCGCTCCCCCATTGCTAATCGGGCCGGTAACCGTGCCGACGTCATCGTTCACCAGGGTGATGGTCGGTGCTGTTGGCGCAATCGAATCAACGTTGATGTTAAACGCGGCACTTGGCTGGCTTACATTGTTTGCGGCGTCGGTAGCGGTGACGGTCAGGTTATGAGAACCCTGGCCGAGAGCGGTTGTTGGCGTAAACGTCCATGCCCCTGTCCCGTCGGCATTGACGGTGCCAATCAGATTACCGTTGTCGTAGATCTTCACGGTTGAGTTAGCTTCGGCCGTGCCGGAGAGTGTCGGTTTATCGTCGTTGGTCAGGTCGCCGCTATTTAGGTTACCGGTATGGTCCGGCACGTTATCGACGACTGAACCGATGACCGGTATGTTCGGCGGGGTGATATCCGGCGCGGTAACCGGGGCGTCAGGGCCGATGTTCCCTGCTTTATCCGTGGCGTTTACTTCCAGATGCTGGCCGTTAGCCTGCGGCGTAGTCAGGGTGATGGTAAAGCTGCCGTCCGGCCCGGCGACTGCCTGGCCCAGCGGGTTACCCTGGTCATCGGTAACTTTTACCGTGCTGCCTGCCTCCGCTTTACCGGTCACAATCGTGCCGTCTTCGTTAACCTGCAGATTAGTTGGTGCCAGTGGAGGAGTGTGATCCTGGGCAATAACGGCCGCTGGCGAGCTGATATTGTTCGCGGCATCCCTGGCGGTGACCATCAGCGTCTCGCCGTTAAGCTGCGGTGGCGTGAGCGGGGAAATATCAAATGTGCCGGTGCCGCTGGCGACACCGGTGCCAATCGCGTTGCCGTTACCATCCCAAATGGTGATGGTACTGTTTGGCTCTGCGGTGCCGGTTACGTGCAGGCCATCCGCGCTGACGGCAAGCCCTGTCGGTGCATTCGGTGCAGTAAGATCCGGCGCAGGCACGGTTGCACCCGGGCCGGTATTGCCCACCGCATCGGTGGCTTTCGCGGTCAGATCTTCACCGTTCAGTTGAGCCGGGGAAAGCGTGACGCTGAAGTGGCCCGTCCCGTCTGCCGTAGCGGTGCCGAGTACGGTGCCGCTGGCGTTAGTGATGGTGACCGTGCTGTTCGCTTCAGCTGTCCCGGTGAGCGTTGTCCCGTCGTTGGAAACGGTCAGGCCGGTCGGCAATCCAGGAGGAACAGTATCAACCACTACGCCAAACGGTGCAGATATGCCGCTGTTACCTAAGCCGTTGTTGGCGCTCACGGTGAAGGAATGCGGGCCATCAAGCAGCGGCAACGTTGGGGTAAAACTCCAGCTGCCGTCAGGATTAACCGAAGCAACACCAATCGGCAGGCCGTTATCAAAGACAGCAATAGTGGAACCGACTTCAGCTGTACCGCTGAGGGTCGGGCGGTTGTCATCCGTTGCCTGGCCGTTGGTCAACGTCCCTTTAATTGCGCCGACATCATCGGTCACCGAAATAAGAACAGGGACGGTTGGGAAGCCGGAGTTTGAGGCCTCGAATGGCGTATTTGGCCCCTGGTTTCCAGCGGCATCGCTAATTTTCGCGATAAGGTCTTCACCGTGGGTTTGCGCAGGCGTCAGGGTGACGGAAAAGTTGCCGCTGCCATCAACTTGAGCGGTGCCTAATACGACCCCAGAGAGGGTGGTAATGGTGACTGTTGCGCCAATTTCCCCTGTGCCGGTCACGGTCGTCCCGTCCGGGTCACGCGGATTAAGCGTAACGGCGTTCGGTGGTGTGAAATCAATGGTGAAGGTTGGGCCGGCGGTAATGGTACTGATGTTGCCCGCAGGGTCGGTCTGCTGCAGCGTAATCGTGTGCGGGCCTTCACCCATCGCGTTGGTTGGGGTAAATGTCCATTTACCGTCATTGCCGACGGTGACCGTGCCAATCGGAAGACCATTATCAAAGAGGGTGAGCGAGCTGCCAGGTTCTCCGGTGCCGCTGAAGGCTGGTTTTGTCTCATCGGTGACGCCGTTGTTGCCGATAGGGCCAGTGATGGAGCCAGTATTATCTTCAACCAGGATGAGTACCGGTGCATCGACAACGGTATCAACCGTAACGCTGTAGCCAGCAGAGCTGCCGCTGTCGCCGCGAATGTTAGAGGCGGTGGCGGTGAAGTTATGCGGGCCGTCGAGCAGATTTACGCCTGGCGTAAAGCTCCATGTACCGCCGGGAAGCACAACGGTGGTGCCAATCTCAAGCCCGTTATCAAAGATATGGATGGTTTCACCGGCTACGCCTGTCCCCTGAATAGTCGGGGTCTGGTCATTGGTTGGCTGATTGTTTGGTACTGTGCCAACGATTGGCGGTGCGTTATCAATGATGGCGGTGATCGTCGGCACCGTGGGTAACGGGAAGAATGGCGCAGTCGCCTCACCTGGCAGGCTGACGTTGCCTGCCGCATCGGTCGCCGTGACGCTAAGCTTGGAGCCGTCCAGCTGCGGCGTGGTCAGGATAATATTAAATATACCGGTCACAGGGGCGGCGGTGCCGGTACCAATCACGTTGCCGTTAGCGTCTTTGATGGTGACGGTGCTACCCGGCTCGGCAAGCCCCGTCACTGTATCACCATCAGCGCTGACTATCAGGCCGGTGGGTTCGGCTGGCGCGCTAGTATCCACGGTAACGGTGTAGCTACCGGAAACGCTGCTATCACCCCGGACGTTGGAGGCCGAGGCGGTAAAGGTGTAGGTGCCTTCGCCCAGCGGGCTCTGTGGCGTAAAGCTCCAGGTACCGTCCAGCCCAACTTTGGCGGTACCAATCTCGCCGCCGTTAGACAGAATATGGATGGTATCGCCGGGCTGGCCTGTGCCCTGCAGCGTTGGGGTGGTGTCGTTGGTGGTCTGGTTATTCCCTACGTTGCCGGTGTTGGGCGCCGCATCGTCAATGATGGCGGTAATCACAGGCTCTACCGGCGGCAGAACGTTTGGCGCCGTCGCCGTGGCCGGTGGGCTGGTATTCCCTGCCGGATCGGTGACGACCACGGTCAGCGTTTCGCCGTCTACCTGAGGCGTTGTCAGAGTGATGGTGATGTTACCGTTGTTATCGGCAGTGCCGGTGCCCACGATCGCGCCATTCGGATCTTTAATGGTTATCGAGCTACCGGCTTCTGCGTGCCCGGTAAGAACTTCGCCATCCGGGCTGACGACCAGGCCCGTTGCCGCCGCTGGTGGGGCGGTATCAATGGTGACGGTGTACGCCGGGGAAGTGGCGCTTTCGCCTCTTTCGTTAGTCGCCACAACGGTGAATGCATGGGAGCCGTCCGGCAGGGCGGTGCCCGGCGTAAAGCTCCAGGTGCCGTTAGCGCCGACAACCACGGTGCCAATCTGCACGCCATTGTCGTAGATATGAACGGTTGTGCCCGCCTGACCGGTACCCTGCAGGGTTGGAGTATTGTCGTTGGTTGGCGAGTTATTACCTATGTTGCCACCGTTTGGCGCATTCACATGATCGTTAGTGAGGCCGGTAATGCCTGGCTCGCCGGGCAGGGGAATATTAGGGGCGGTGACGGTGGCACCCGGCCCGGTGTTGCCTGAAGGATCGGTCGCCGTGGCGGTTAGCGTTTCCCCGTCCAATTTCGGAGAGGTTAATGTGATGGTAAAGCTGCCGTCGCTGCCCGCGGTGCCGGTACCGATGACATTTCCGTTGGCGTCTTTGATGGTGACCGTGCTGCCCGCTTCGGCGTTACCGGTGATGGTTTTACCGTCCGCCGATACGGCGAGGCCGGTAGGGGCTGCCGGTGGCGTGGCGTCTGGTCTGCCCGGATTCCCCGGGTTGCTGCCGCTGTCCGAATGGCCGCCGCCGCCGCTTGATGCGGCGGCAATGGCTCCGCCGGCAGCAACCGCCAGTCCACCCAATATCCATGGCCATGCTGCCCCGCCTTCAGCGTGGGCGCCTGTGGCGGCCATAAGTGCGTCAATATTGGCAATTTGCTCATAGTGAGCCGCAGCCTCTGGATCCTGAACCCACCAAAGCACGCCGTCGTGGCCTTCCAGTACCAGCTGATTGCCGCCCTGGTCGGCAAAGGAGTAGTAGTTTTTGATGGTAATGGTTTCGCCGGAATGGAGTTTGATCACCAGGTCCTGGCCTGAACGAGTGAAGCTGGCGACCTCTTCACGTTCAATTTTTAGCTCGACAATTGAGGGACCTTTTAAGGTGATTTCAGAGGCTTCGACGTTATTTTTTACGCCGGTTAATTTAGAGATAATTGAAATTGAACGCATTGTTATCACTCCATTCGCGATGAACGTGGTGGTAGTCTGATGCCCGGCATAAGGTGTTAATTACCGATAGCAAAATGTTTAACTGAGCGGGGTCCTTCGCTATGAAGAAGCGAAAAAGGAATCCGGCATCAAAAAATTGATGACAGTGATTATTAATAAATAGAGCGTTTCCGTTGCGGAATCGAAATTAGTTAATTCTCAGGGTCATAGGCTCGTCGTTTAATAAATAGAGACTATTGATGATATAGACAGGAAAAAATGAAAGCGCAACTTAAGCCATGTTTAACAATATGTAAGTAACTCTAAAGTACCAGCGTTGGCAGAGACCTCACCCAAACGGCTGACGTCAACTGGCCTGCAAGTTGGAGATTGACGGTAACTTTATCGCATTGAAAAGTTTAGGGTAAGTTTTGAAGGGCGATCGCGTGATGGGGTATTTTGCTATGACTGTAGATATGAAAGACCTTGTGTCATATATGGGTATGGTGATTTTTTTAGTGAGGTATTTTCTGTTGTAAGTCAGAAATTAATAGAAGGGATTGTCTATTTTGTGAGGGGCGTTAGGTCAGGACTGGCGCTAGCAGAAATATTATATATTTGAGATTTATTATTTCTGAGAGAATCGATAATGGTGAAGGAAAGTAGCATATATCATTTAGCATAGCTTAATTAACGGCGATGCGTCCTTTTAGACCGCGCAATAATAGCTGATAATTAAAAATGCGTGAATATTTTTATACTGGCCCTTCGCATGAAGAGCCAGTGAGGGAGCAAACCGCGCCTTAACGGCCAGCGTTCTTCATGATACGGGCTTTATCAACCGCCCATTCGCGATCTTTAACGTCGGTACGCTTATCATGCTGCTTCTTACCTTTCGCCACGCCAATTTTCACCTTGCACCAGGCGTTCTTCCAGTACAGGGACAGGGCGATGACGGTGTAGCCGTCCCGGCTAACGCTGCCGAAGAGGTTATCCAGCTCGCGCTTGTTCAGCAGCAGTTTACGGGTACGCGTTGGATCGCAGACTACGTGGCTCGAGGCCACGTTCAGCGGGGTGAAGTTGGCGCCAAAAAGATAAGCTTCGCCATCTTTAAAGATAACGTAGCTGTCGCCGATGTTCGCCTTCCCGGCGCGCAATGATTTTACTTCCCAGCCCTGCAGCGCAAGGCCCGCTTCAATCTCTTCTTCGATAAAGTATTCGTGGCGGGCACGCTTGTTTAGCGCAATGGTGGCTGAGCCTGGTTTGTGTGCTTTTTTCTTAGTCATAGTGCTGCTCAGTATACGTAATCCAGGAGTTCAAAGACACCCCGCAGCCTGCGCGAGGAGGAAGCGCTTATCTTAGCATGAGCGGCAGAGAGTTTTTGTTTGCGCGGTGATAAATGTTATTATTTGTCCGATTTATGACTCCCAGGAATTGTTATGCCGCAGATTAGCCGTACTGCGTTGGTGCCCTACAGCGCCGAGCAGATGTACAAGTTAGTGAACGACGTGAAGTCCTACCCGGAATTTTTACCTGGCTGTACCGGTAGCAGGGTGATAGACGCCTCGGCTAATCAGATGACGGCGGCGGTAGACGTTTCAAAAGCCGGGATAAGCAAAACGTTTACTACCCGTAATACGCTTACCGACAATCAGACCATCCTGATGCAGCTGGTGGACGGGCCGTTCAAGAAACTGATGGGCGGCTGGAAGTTCACCCCGCTGAGTGAAGACGCCTGCCGGATTGAGTTCCAGCTTGATTTTGAATTTACCAATAAGCTGATTGAGCTGGCCTTTGGCCGCATCTTTAAAGAGCTGGCGGGCAACATGGTTCAGGCATTCACTACCCGCGCCAAAGAGGTTTACCGTGTCGCGTGAGATTCAGGTAGAGGTAATTTATGCCCTGCCGCAGAAGCAGTACCTGCGCCAGGTTAAGCTTGAGGAAGGCAGCACGGTGGAGCAGGCGATTATCGCCTCCGGCCTGCTCGAGCTTCGCGACGATATCGACCTGAAGAAGAACAAAGTGGGTATTTACAGCCGTCCGGTGAAGCTGGGCGATAAGGTGAATGACGGCGATCGGGTTGAGATTTACCGCCCGCTGATTGCCGACCCTAAAGAGCTACGTCGCCAGCGAGCAGAGCGCTCCGCCCAGAAATAATCCTGCTTTCAAGCATAAAAAAGCCGCTTTCGCGGCTTTTTTTGTCCATTGAGTAAACCTACTCCCCTTTGGTCAGGGCTGGTTTGTTGTCAATGTTGGTCAGCACGCCGCTGCTGTTGAAGGTCAGGGTCAGCGTCTGCTGAGTCACGTTCTCGTGGCCTGGCTGCTGGCGGAAGACGTAGAACCAGGTATTGGTGCCGAACGGATCGGACATCATTGGCGTACCCAGCGTGTAGGCAACCTGCTGCTGCGTCATACCGACGCGGAGCTTGGAGACGTCATTCGGTGCCAGATAGTTACCCTGGTTGATGTCTGGGCGGTAAACCACTCGCTCCAGAGTGGAACAGCCTGCGGTCAACATCAGAAGAACCGCTGCGGCAGCAGTCAGCATTTTACAACGCATAGTGATTTGATTCCTTTTCGGGCCCGAGTAGTGCGTGGCTCATTCGTATTATGCCGATGATAATAGACCTTTAAGCAGTTTAAAACCTTAAGGCGCTCAACTCTGACAGTGGGAGCGTAAAAAAGTTGGCTGAAAAGGGGGCAGAAAGGCAGATTACTGAATGGGGTGGTCGTTTTTTGCACGATGCGCGGCATGCAATATACCGCGCATCGTAAAGCGTTATGCGGCCAGCAGCTCTTTGGCGTTCGCCAGAGTATTGCGGGTCACCTCGCTACCGCCGAGCAGACGGGCAAGCTCCTGCAGGCGAGAACGTTTGTCCAGCGGCTGCATATGGGTTTCCGTCATTTCGCCATCGGTTTCCTTGCTGACGAAGAAGTGATGGTGACCACAGCCGGCAACCTGAGGCAGGTGAGTGACACACATCACCTGCGTAGATTCGCCCAGCTGGCGCAGCAGTTTACCTACCACCGCGGCGGTAGGGCCGCTGATCCCCACGTCTACTTCATCGAAGATCAGCGCCGGCGTTTCCATTTTACGAGCGGTAATCACCTGAATTGCCAGCGCAATACGAGACAGCTCGCCGCCAGATGCCACTTTCGCCAGCGGCTGAAGCGGCTGGCCGGGGTTGGTGCTGACGCGGAAATCAATGCGGTCCGCACCCTCGGCGGTCAGGTGGTTTTCGTTAAAGTCGACATTTATGGCAAGTTTACCGTGCGGCATCGACAGGGAATGCATGCTCTCGGTGATCAGCTGGCACAGTTCATTGGCGTGTTTTACCCGACTTTGGTGCAGCGAGCTGGCTACGGAAAGCGCCTGCTGGTGGTGCAGCGCAACGGCCTGCAGTAATTCTTCCAGCGAGCCGGTCTGGTCATCCAGTAGCTGCTGTTCATCGAGCAGTTTCTGATGGAAGGCCGGCAGTTCTTCTGGCGTGATGTGGTGCTTACGCGCCAGGGAGATCTGGCGGGAGATACGTTGTTCCAGTTCGTACAGGCGGTTTGGATCCAGATCCAACCGATCGCAGTAATGACGCAGTTCGTCGCTGGCTTCGGAGATCTGAATCGCGGCTTCTTCCAGCATATTCAGTACGCCAGAGAGCTTATCGTCCATGCTCACCAGCTCGCCCATTAGATGGCGCACGGTGTGCAGCTGGCTTTGTAAATTCGTTTCTTCGCCGTCGGCCAGCACGTCAAGCGCCTGCTGGCTGGTAGAGAGCAGCTGGCCGCTGTTGGCGAGGCGTTTGTACTCTTCGTCGATCAGCTCAAACTCACCGGCGACGGGGGAAAACTCGTTCAGCTCTTTCAACTGATAGTGCAGCAGTTCCGCTTTGGCTGAGCGCTCCTGCGCCAGCTGTTGGTGCTGCGCCAGCGTGCGGCAGCTCTGGTGCCATTCACGATAGCGCTCTGCCATTTGCAGGGTCAGCGCCTGTTCACCGGCATAGCCGTCCAGCAGCGTTTTTTGATGCTCGGGTTTGAGCAGCAGCTGGTGGGCGTGCTGGCCATGAATCTGGATGAGCAACTGGCCGAGATCGCGCAGTTGGGAAAGGGGAACAGCCGTGCCGTTGATGAAACCGCGGGAGCGTCCATCGCTGCTGATGACGCGACGCAGCAGGCATTCACTGCCGTCTTCCAGCTGGTTTTCTTCCAGCCAGCGCAGCGCCGCCGGAGTGTCTTTCAGAGAGAAGCGGGCGCAGAGATCCGCACGGTTTGCACCAGAACGCACCATATCCGCTTCCGCGCGACCGCCCAGGCACAGGCCCAGCGCATCTATGGCAATAGATTTACCGGCACCGGTTTCCCCGGTGATGGCCGTCATCCCGTGATGAAAGTCGATTTCGAGTTCACGAACGATAGCGAAGTTACTGATGGTGAGTTGAGCGAGCATAGCCACCTTCCTGTATGAACTCGTCATACTTCAAGCTGCAGGGGTGTTGGCTGCTTTCACTTACCCCAGTCACTTACTCAAGTAAGCTCCTGGGGATGCACTCTCTTGCCGCCTACCTGCAACTCGAATTATTTAGAGTTCGATTTGGTTACTGTGTTTTCATACAGTATAAACTGGTTTTATATACAGTAAAGTGGCCAGGCGGTTTTTTAGAACAATTTTTTCGACCAGCCGAGTTTCGAGCTTAATGTGTTGAAATAGCTGTAATCTTTCGGGTGAATCAGATTGAGGTGGTAGTCGCAGCGGCGAATGAGCACGTCCTCACCTTCCTGTATTGGCAACGCAATCTGGCTGTCACAGCTGATTTCAAGGTCGCTGCGCATGTGGGAAAAACGCAGACGAATGGTGCTGCTGCTGTTGATGACCAGCGGGCGAGCCGAAAGCGTGTGCGGGAACATCGGCACGAGCGTTATCGCATCCAGCGACGGCGTCAGGATTGGGCCACCGGCTGAAAGCGAATAGGCGGTTGAGCCGGTCGGCGTGGAGATAATCAGCCCGTCAGAGCGCTGGGAGAAGGCAAAGATTTCGTCGATGTAAACTTCGAACTCAATCATATGCGCGACTTTACCGGGGTGCAGCACCACTTCGTTTATCGCCGTACTGAGGCGCGTGGGCGTATCGTGCTGGCAGACCTGAGCCTCCAGCAAAAAGCGGCGTTCGGTAATGTAGTGCCCCTCAAGAACGTCCGCCAGCTGCTGCTGGGCGTTGTCCGGGTCGAGGTCGGTCAGGAAGCCTAAATTGCCGCGGTTGATGCCGATAACCTTGATGTCATAGCGAGCCAGTACTCGCGCCGCGCCCAGCATGTTGCCATCCCCGCCAACCACCACGGCCAAATCAGCCTGCTGGCCAATCTCCGCCAGCGTGCCGGTTTTTACCTGCTTGAGGTTAAGCTCCTGGGCGATTTGCTGTTCCACCATCACTTCATAACCTTTGGCGCACAGCCAGCGATAGAGCATTTCATGCGTGGTCAGGGCGGTGGGGTGGCGCGGGTGCCCGACGATACCGATGCAGTTGAAATGTTTGTTCATTATCCTGGTGGTCCTTATTCGCAGAGGTTCCTGCGACAATATGACAGGTTCCCTTGAAACCCTGAAACTGATCCCCATAATAAGCGAAGCAGCGAGATGAATGCTAAAAACGCGGAGAATTTCATGAGTAGTAAAGAACAGAAAACACCTAACGAGCAAGCCCCGGAAGATATCGCCATGGATCAGCACGAAGAAGTCGAGGCCGTAGAAGGTGCCGATGTCGTGGATCCGCGCGACGAAGAGATTGCCAATCTGCAGGCTCAGCTGGCTGAAATGAAGCAGCGCGAGCGCGAGATTGAGCCTCGCCATCAGGCTGACTTAGCTAACCTGCGTCGCCGCACCGAACAGGATATCGAGAAAGCGCACAAGTTCGCCCTGGAGAAATTCGTGAACGAACTGCTGCCGGTTATCGACAGCCTGGATCGTGCGCTGGAAGTGGCCGACAAGTCCAACCCGGATTTAGCCCCAATGATCGAAGGCATTGAGCTGACCCAGAAGTCGATGCTGGACGTGGTCCGCAAGTTCGGCGTGGAAGTGGTTGGCGAGACGAACGTGCCGTTTAATCCGGACGTGCATCAGGCCATTGCGATGGTTGAATCTGCCGACGTTGCGCCAAATAACGTGCTGATGGTGATGCAGAAAGGCTACACCCTGAACGGCCGTACTATTCGTGCCGCGATGGTTTCCGTAGCGAAAGCCTGATTCGTTGCCGCAAGTAAAAAGCCAGCCCTGCGGCTGGCTTTTTTACGTCTATTGCTCAACGCTTTGCCGCAACGGCTTCACCGGCGTGACGCGTACCTGCTTAATCATGTTGTCCTGAACGTCGAGAATATCGATGTCGTACTGGCTCAGGCGGATACGGGTCCCGGCCGCCGGTATTTCCTGAATCTCTTCCAGGATCATGCCGTTGACCGTACGCGCGTCGTCTTCCGGCAGCGTCCAGTTGAAGGCTTTGTTAAGTTCACGGACGTTGGCACTGCCTTCGATAATGACCGAGCCGTCGTTTTGCGGTGTCACTTCTTCAGCAAGCGAGGGGGACATTGAGGTGGTGAAGTCACCCACAATTTCCTCCAGAATATCCTCTACCGTGACCAGCCCCTGAATATCGCCGTATTCGTCCACGACCAGGCCGACTTTCTTTTTGTTGCGCTGGAATTTCACCAACTGCACGCTCAGCGGCGTGCCTTCCGGCACGAAGTAAATCTCGTCGGCGGAGCGCAACATCACCTCTTTGGTGAACTCTTTCTTCTCGGTCATCAGGCGGTAGGCTTCACGTACGCGCAGCATGCCGATGGCATCATCCAGGCTGTCGCGGTACAAGACGATGCGGCCGTGCGGGGAGTGGGTCAGCTGGCGGACGATGGATTTCCAGTCGTCATTAATATTGATGCCGACGATTTCGTTTCGCGGCACCATGATGTCGTCAACGCTGACTTTTTCCAGGTCCAGTACCGAGAGCAGCATGTCCTGGTTTCGCCGTGAAATCTGCGAGCGTGATTCATGCACGATGGTGCGTAGCTCATCTTTGCTGAGCGCGGTGCTGATGATGTTATCGACCTTAATTCCGACCATGCGCATCAGCAGGCGGGTAATGGTGTTGAGCAGCCAGACCAGCGGCATCATAAGGATCAGCAGCGGGCCGAGCAGCCAGCTACTTGGGTAAGCGACTTTTTCCGGGTACAGCGCGGCGATGGTTTTAGGCAAAACTTCGGCAAACACCAGCACGACGAACGTCAGTACCCCGGTGGCAATCGCCACGCCCGCGTTGCCGTAAAGGCGAATGCCGACGATGGTTGCCAGCGCGGAAGCAAGAATATTGACCAGGTTGTTCCCGATTAACACGAGGCTAATCAGGCGGTCCGGTTTACGCAGCAATTTTTCAACGCGCTTCGCTGCCCGGTTGCCCTGTTTGGCGCGGTGACGCAGGCGGTAGCGGTTTAGCGTCATCATGCCGGTTTCTGAACCGGAGAAGTACGCTGACACCACCACCATGATGATCAGGGTGACGATCAGCGTGGTGGTTGAAATGTGTTCCAAAAGAGGTTCCTTTAAAGAGAAGGGGTTAGCTAACGAACTGCTGCAGGACGCGGCTGCCGAAATAGGCGAGCGTTAGAATGCCCGCGCCGGCAACGTTAAACCAGACAACGCGACGGCCGCGCCAACCTTCATGATAGTGTCCCCACAGCAAAACGACGTAGACAAACCAGGCAAGAATCGACAGCACGGCTTTATCGACGTTCTCCATGCTGAACAGATTCTTCATGTAAAACAGGCCGGTGCATAGCGTCAGGGTCAGCAGAACCACGCCAACCTGGGTGATGTGAAACATTTTACGCTCGATAACCATTAGCGGCGGCATTTCTGCGCTGAACGCCAGTTTTTTGTTTTTCAACTGGTAGTCAATCCACGCGAGCTGTAAAGCGTACAGGGCGGCGATGATAAGCGTCGCGTAGGAGAAGAGCGACAGGCCAATGTGCACCATCATTCCCGGCGTCGCTTCGAGATGGGTGATAAATTCATTGGGCATAAAGGTCGCCAGCGCCAGATTTATCAGCGCGAAGGCGTAAACAATTGGCAACAGCAGCCAGCCGCGATTGCGGGAGGCGACAATCGTCATCACCGTACAAATCATCAGGCTGACGAGAGAACCCACGTTCAGTAGGCTAAGATTTTGCCCGCCGTCGACGGTGAAGAAACGGGCTTCCAGCGCCAGCGCATGGCTAACCAGCGCGATAGCTGCGGATAAAATGGCAAAGCGTCGCCACCCGCTGTTCTTCCGCAGAAGACCGGGAATGATCAGCGCGAGGCTGACGGAGTAGGCTACAAGCGCAAGAATGGCGAAAACGGGCATATTAAGGTGTCGGTCAAATTGGCCAGAGAACGAAAAAGTCAGTATAACGTTACCTGTCGCCTGCTCCAACCGTTGGATCACACCCGAGGCGGCTTCATGATATAATCCGCCAAATTCAGTTTTGTGTCGCGAGCTGCGGC
This sequence comes from Cedecea selenatireducens, assembly GCF_042138895.1. NCBI lineage: Bacteria > Pseudomonadati > Pseudomonadota > Gammaproteobacteria > Enterobacterales > Enterobacteriaceae > Cedecea > Cedecea selenatireducens. Next base: position 242,368 of record NZ_JBHIKW010000007.1, read on the forward strand.
CCCAGTTACCACGTTAGGCAAAATACCATGTTTGATAATTTAACAGACCGTCTGTCGCGTACCCTGCGCAATATTAGCGGCCGTGGGCGGCTAACCGAAGAAAACGTTAAAGAGACGCTGCGCGAAGTGCGCATGGCCCTGCTGGAAGCGGACGTTGCGCTGCCGGTGGTGCGTGATTTTATCAGCCGCGTAAAAGAAAAAGCGGTTGGTCATGAAGTCAACAAAAGCCTGACGCCGGGCCAGGAGTTCGTCAAAATCGTTCGCGCTGAACTGGTTTCCGCGATGGGCGAAGAGAACAGCAGCCTGAATCTGGCGGCGCAGCCACCGGCCGTTGTCCTGATGGCGGGCCTGCAGGGCGCGGGTAAAACGACCAGCGTCGCTAAGTTAGGTAAGTTCCTGCGCGAAAAGCAGAAGAAAAAAGTGTTAGTGGTTTCGGCGGACGTTTATCGCCCGGCGGCGATTAAACAGCTGGAAACTCTGGCCCAGCAGGTTGAGGTGGATTTCTTCCCGTCCGACGCTCAGCAAAAACCGGTCGACATTGTTAACGCCGCGCTGAAAGAAGCGAAGCTGAAGTTCTACGACGTGCTGCTGGTGGATACCGCCGGTCGTCTGCACGTCGACGAAGCAATGATGGACGAAATCAAACAGGTTCATGCCGCGATTAAACCGGTAGAAACGCTGTTTGTGGTCGACGCAATGACCGGTCAGGATGCGGCCAATACCGCGAAGGCGTTCAGCGAAGCGCTGCCGCTGACCGGGGTAGTACTGACCAAAGTAGACGGCGACGCCCGCGGTGGTGCTGCGCTGTCGATTCGCCATATCACCGGTAAGCCAATCAAGTTCCTCGGCGTTGGCGAGAAAACCGAAGCGCTGGAGCCGTTCCACCCGGACCGTATCGCTTCCCGTATTCTCGGCATGGGCGACGTGCTGTCGCTGATTGAAGATATCGAAAGTAAGGTTGACCGAGCGCAGGCTGAAAAGCTTGCCACCAAGCTGAAAAAAGGCGACGGCTTCGACCTGACCGACTTCCTCGAACAGCTTAAGCAGATGAAAAATATGGGCGGCATGGCGAGCATGATGAGCAAGCTGCCGGGCATGGGCCAGCTGCCGGACAACGTCAAATCCCAGATGGACGACAAAGTTTTGGTGCGCATGGAGGCGATTATCAGCTCGATGACGCTGAAAGAACGTGCCCAGCCGGAAATCATTAAAGGTTCCCGCAAGCGCCGTATCGCGCAGGGTTCCGGCATGCAGGTGCAGGACGTTAACCGCTTACTGAAGCAGTTTGACGACATGCAGCGCATGATGAAGAAAATGAAGAAAGGCGGAATGGCCAAAATGATGCGCGGCATGAAAGGCATGATGCCGCCAGGTTTCCCAGGCCGTTAAGCTCTTTTCGATTGCTTTTTACGCCGAAATGAGTAAAATTTTCGGGCTTTTAATATGACTCCGGGCTCCATCCCTCGATGGGGCCCGGCGTTTTATTCACTAAAGAGGATGTTATGGTAACTATTCGTTTAGCACGTCACGGCGCTAAAAAGCGTCCGTTCTACCAGGTTGTCGTTACTGATAGCCGTAATGCACGTAACGGTCGCTTCATTGAGCGCGTTGGTTTCTTCAACCCTATCGCTAACGAGAAAGAAGAAGGCGTTCGCCTGGATCTGGATCGCGTAGCTCATTGGGTTGGCCAGGGCGCAACCGTTTCTGATCGCGTTGCTGCGCTGATCAAAGAAGCTAAGAAAGCAGCTTAATCTGTCACGGTGGTCATGATGAGCAAGCAACTCGCCGCACAGGCTCCTGTTAACCCAATCGTGTTGGGCAAGATGGGCTCCTCCTACGGTATTCGTGGTTGGCTCAGAGTGTTTTCCTCCACCGAAGACGCCGAAAGCATTTTTGACTACCAGCCCTGGTTTATCCAGCGCGGCGGTCAGTGGCAGCAAGTACAGCTGGAAAGCTGGAAGCACCACAATCAGGATCTGGTCATCAAGCTGCAAGGCGTTGACGATCGGGATGCCGCGAATCTTCTGACCAATTGCGAAATTGTCGTGGATTCAACGCAACTGCCGGCTCTTGACGCAGGTGACTATTACTGGAAAGACCTTATGGGCTGCCAGGTAGTGACCACTCAGGGGTACCAGCTCGGTAAAGTCATCGATATGATGGAAACCGGCTCGAATGACGTTCTCGTCATCAAGGCAAACCTGAAGGATGCATTTGGCATCAAGGAGCGGCTGGTTCCGTTCCTCGATGGGCAGGTTATCAAGAAAGTCGATCTCGCTACTCAAACCATTGAAGTAGATTGGGATCCTGGTTTTTAAAACTCCGAAATCATACGGTAGTCGTTAGCATAGTGGGGATTGGCTTGTGTTTATTGGTGTCGTTAGCCTGTTTCCTGAGATGTTCCGCGCAATTACCGATTACGGGGTAACTGGCCGGGCAGTAAAAAATGGCCTGCTAAGCATTCAAAGCTGGAGTCCGCGTGACTTCACCTATGACCGGCACCGTACCGTGGACGATCGTCCTTACGGCGGCGGACCGGGAATGCTGATGATGGTGAATCCTTTGCGGGAAGCCATCCACGCAGCGAAAGCGGCGGCAGGAGAAGGTGCTAAGGTTATCTATCTTTCACCTCAGGGGCGCAAGCTTGATCAAGCGGGCGTCAGTGAACTGGCAACGAACGAGAAGTTAATTCTGGTTTGCGGCCGTTACGAAGGGATCGATGAGCGCGTGATCCAAACCGAAATTGACGAAGAATGGTCAATCGGCGATTACGTTCTCAGCGGCGGTGAGCTGCCAGCGATGACGCTGATTGACTCAGTCTCCCGGTTTATTCCGGGCGTGCTGGGACATGAAGCTTCGGCAACCGAAGATTCGTTTGCTGAAGGGTTGCTGGATTGTCCTCACTACACCCGTCCTGAAGTGTTGGATGGCATGGAAGTACCGGCGGTCTTACTGTCGGGGAACCATGCAGAGATTCGCCGTTGGCGCCTGAAACAGTCGCTGGGCCGTACCTGGCTTAGAAGACCTGAACTTTTGGAAAACCTGGCTCTGACTGAAGAGCAAGCAAGGTTGCTGGCGGAGTTCAAAAAAGAACACACGCAACAGCAACATAAACATGATGGGCAGGCGTAAGCCCCCAAATATCAGTTTACCCAGGATAAGAGATTAAATTATGAGCAACATTATTAAGCAACTTGAACAAGAACAGATGAAACAGGATGTACCTTCCTTCCGTCCGGGCGACTCCGTGGAAGTGAAAGTATGGGTCGTTGAAGGTTCTAAAAAACGTCTGCAGGCATTTGAGGGCGTGGTTATCGCTATCCGTAACCGCGGTCTGCACTCTGCATTCACTGTTCGTAAGATTTCTAACGGCGAAGGTGTTGAGCGTGTATTCCAGACTCACTCCCCAGTAATCGACAGCATTACTGTTAAACGTCGTGGTGCCGTTCGTAAAGCTAAACTGTACTACCTGCGTGAGCGTACTGGTAAGTCTGCTCGTATCAAAGAGCGTCTTAGCTAAGATTCGCTTAGGCGACATCCAAATAAAAGGGCTGCCATCTGGCAGCCCTTTTTTATGCGCTGAATTTGTTTAGATTATGGGGCGGTAATCACGACCGCGACGCGGCGGTTTTCGGCACGCCCCTCGCCGGTACTGTTGCTGGCAACCGGGTATTTCTTACCCAGTCCTTGCGTGGTGAGGTTACTGCGCGGGATTTTAGCGCCTTCGGCCCAGGCATCCGCGACGATGTTCGCGCGCTTGAGAGAGAGCTGTTCATTGTAGCCGTCTTCGCCGTAGTTATCGGTGTGGCCATCAAGACGGGCGTGCTTCAGGCCGGTTGCTGAGAGCTTAGCGGCCATCGACTGAATGGTTTGATAGCTTTCAGGCTGTAGCTTGTACTGGTTTTTACCGAACAGAATTTTATCCGACAGCCCAAGCGACCAGCCGTCGTTTGACTCTGAGAAGCCGTAGGAGCGCATGGCGGCAACTTGCTCAGGGGAGAAGGTTGACGGTGGTGCCTGACAGCCGGTTAACAGGAATGAAAAGAGCATTGCTGGTGCAAATAAGCGCGAAGCTATCATAATGAATCCCTTTGGTGCTGTTTTGTAAGCAACTCACGCTGCTTGTGTTTTTCTATGTACATGTTGCGATCGGCCGTTTCCATGAGGGTTTCTGCTGACGTAATGTCTTTCGCGAGCGCGACGCCAACGCTTAGAGTCATGGTGACCCAGTGTTCGCCCGGTAAGAGAATCGGCTGCTCAACAATTTCCTTTAGCTGCTTTAGCACTCCCGTGGCCTGCCCTTCATTGCTGACTGCGTGAAGCAGCATGGCAAATTCGTCTCCGCCGAGACGGAACGCCAGATGGCGGGTACTGGCAAACATCAGCAGCCGTTTTGCGACCTCAATAAGTACTGCATCGCCGGCAGCGTGCCCCCAGGTGTCGTTAATAAATTTGAAATTGTCGCCGTCCATAAATAGCAGCGCGCTGTTCTGGAGCGCATCGGCGTCCTCAATTAGCTTATCCAGCGCCGTGCGGAAGGCTGCGCGATTTGCCAGTCCTGTCAGCGGATCCTGAAGGGCAGTTTTTTGCAGCGACGCGTTCTTCAGCTGCAGCTGTCTTTGCCACTCTTCCATCTCGTCCAGCAGACTATTGAAGTCCAGGGCAAAAAGGTGAAACTCTTCAATCTTTTCCGGCGACACGCGGCGAGAAAAGTTACGGTTACTGCGGACGTCGTGAACAACGTCGGTAATATTCTGCAAAGCGGCGTCGATATCACCGTGCAGATGGCGTGAAATACCCAATGCGATAATGGAGGCAAGCAAAATGCAGGCCGTCAGCACGCCTAGCGAAAGCCAGACGAACAGGGTAACGGTGGCATCTGTGCCTATGAGGCGCATTTCACCGATGATTTTGCCGTTGTGCCAAATCGGCTGTCTTATAGGGTGAGGGTAAAGCCACCGCGTGACCAGGCCGCCAACCATGTCATGTTGAGACGGCTTATCTGCCTGCCAGTGGGTCAGTTCCCTGCCTTCAGAATCTACCACCTTCGCGGCGGTGAATTGCCCTTGCCTGCCCAGCACCGAAAGGGTTTCATTGGCGGAGGCACTGTCGCGGAAAACAACGGCAGCCTCCAGGCTGTGGCTCACGGTTACCGCCAGTAACTCGAGGTTTTTTTGAGCGTATTGTTTTAGCGTCAGCATCGAGGCGACGGAAAGCAACAGCCAGACAATCAGCATGGCGATAACCACGCTAATGATGCTGATTCTGCGTAATGTTCCTTTAAACGTCGGACGTGACGAGGGGGTCAAATCCTTATTCATGACTATTATTCCCTGGCCGAGCCAGCAGTAATACATCCGGGCTAACCCTGACGCCGCTGCGCGTAAGGGCATCAAGGTTTACCGAAAAAGAAACTGCGTCATTATGAATATTCAGGCAGAAAGCGCTGCCAATTATGCATTGCGGGTTCTGCTCGGCAATTAACAATAAAGGTCGAGATTGATAACGTTCTATTAATTGCAACTGCTGTTGTGGTGACTCGTTACCAAAATAGATCCCGTCGCACTGGGCTCGTAATGCCTCTTCGTCAGACTTAACGAGCAACGGTTGGAACGATATATCGCTATTTTTATCGCTTAGCGTGGCGGCATAGGCGGCGGTTGAGAAGATACACAGCTTGGGAAGCCCCTGCGTCTGGGGCCAGCGCGTATAGCTTACAATGCCGGAAACAATGGTGCGAACCTTGTCGGACAGTACCGGACTTGCCGGCGGTGAGGCCAGCGTTCTGGATATAAATAGCAGGCAGACGAAAAACGTCGTAAATAAAGGCATCCCGCGAAAAATAGGCGAAGTTTTCACGCGCCACCAGCCCTAAAGCACAGTAGACGCTGCAAACAGCTTTTATTATTTATGATGTCGCCGTTGAGCATATCACTCCTGCATAATCCCGTCATTCATTCCTGAGTGTGATGATATTCCTGATTATCAAAAATAATAACGAGAATAGCCCTGGAATGATGGCGTAAATCGTTATCCTTCTCCTCTTAAAAAATGTTCTCACGAGGATAATATCAGCATAGAAGGGGGAATGAATTTTTACGCGCTGTTTTGTATGTTAATGCAATTTTGCCCACAAAATACGCACTTTTATGCTGCATGTAATTTAATGTTTACGGTTGTTGCGCTTTTAAGCGCTATTAAATCATTAGTGTAACGATTAATTTACGTATAATGGATTGCAATCTTTACTGTTGGCGGTTACAGTAAGTCCTCCTCCACGAGGAAACGACTATCGCAAACGAGCTAAACACAGGACTGCCATCATGCAAAAAGACGCGCTTAACAATGTTCATATCTCTGACGAACAAATACTCATCACTCCGGATCAGCTGAAAGCAGAGTTTCCACTCACCGCAGCGCAGGAAGCGCAAATTGAGCAATCACGTCAAACGATTTCCAACATTATTGCTGGCCGCGATCCGCGCCTGTTGGTTGTCTGTGGACCTTGCTCGATCCACGATCCGGAAGCCGCGATTGAATACGCTCGTCGTTTTAAAGCTCTGTCTGAACAAGTTAGCGATAGTCTGTACCTCGTGATGCGCGTCTATTTTGAAAAGCCTCGTACTACCGTTGGTTGGAAAGGGCTTATCAACGACCCGCATATGGATGGCTCGTTTGATGTGGAAGCAGGGCTGAAAATTGCGCGTCGCCTGCTGGTTGAGCTGGTTAGCCTTGGTCTGCCGCTGGCAACCGAGGCGCTGGATCCGAATAGCCCACAATACCTGGGCGACCTGTTTAGCTGGTCCGCAATCGGGGCTCGCACCACTGAGTCCCAGACTCACCGCGAAATGGCTTCTGGCCTTTCTATGCCGGTTGGTTTTAAAAATGGTACAGATGGCAGCCTGGGGACGGCGATTAACGCCATGCGCGCTGCCGCTATGCCGCACCGTTTCGTGGGCATTAACCAGGCCGGCCAGGTTTGCCTGCTGCAAACTCAGGGTAACCCGGATGGGCACGTGATTTTGCGCGGTGGCAAAGCCCCTAACTACAGCCCGGCGGACGTTGCCCAGTGTGAAGCCGAAATGCAGAAAGCAGGCCTGCGCCCGTCCTTGATGATAGATTGCAGCCATGGCAACTCAAACAAAGACTTCCGTCGTCAACCGGGCGTGGCAGAATCCGCCATTGCCCAGATTAAAGATGGTAACCGCTCTATTATTGGCCTGATGATTGAAAGTAATATCCACGAGGGTAATCAATCGTCAGAGCAGCCGCGTAGCGAAATGAAATACGGCGTGTCCGTGACCGATGCATGCATCGACTGGGAAACTACGGACAGCCTGCTGCGTGAGATCCACAAGGATCTGAGCGGTGTGCTGGCGGCTCGTCAGGCATAAGAGGTTTACTATGGTGGCTGAATTGACCGCGCTGCGCGATCAAATCGATGAAGTGGATAAAGCGCTACTGGATTTGCTGGCTAAGCGGCTGGAACTGGTAGCGGAAGTCGGCGAAGTGAAAAGCCGCTTCGGTTTACCGATTTATGTGCCGGAACGCGAAACTTCAATGCTGGCGTCGCGCCGTAAAGAAGCCGAAGCCTTAGGGGTTCCACCGGATTTAATTGAAGATGTTCTGCGCCGCGTGATGCGCGAGTCGTACTCCAGCGAGAACGACAAGGGTTTTAAAACCCTGCATCCTTCACTGCGTCCTGTGGTGATTGTGGGCGGTGGCGGCCAGATGGGGCGTCTGTTTGAAAAAATGCTGACGCTTTCTGGCTACCAGGTTCGCATTCTTGAAAAAGAGGACTGGGACAAAGCGCCTGAGCTGTTGGCCGATGCGGGCATGGTGATTGTGAGCGTGCCGATTCACATCACCGAGCAGGTTATTGCCAGTCTGCCTCCGCTACCTGCGGACTGCATCCTCGTGGATCTGGCTTCGGTGAAGAATGGCCCACTGCAGGCGATGCTTGCCGTGCACTCTGGCCCGGTATTGGGTTTGCACCCGATGTTTGGCCCGGACAGCGGCAGCCTGGCAAAACAGGTTGTGGTGTACTGCGACGGCCGTCAGCCTGAAGCGTATCAATGGCTGCTGGAGCAAATTCAGGTTTGGGGCGCGCGTTTACACCGTTCCAGCGCCGTGGAGCACGACCAGAATATGGCATTCATCCAGGCGCTGCGTCACTTTGCGACCTTCGCATATGGCCTGCATCTGGCGGAAGAAAACGTACAGCTGGAGCAGCTGCTGGCGCTGTCATCGCCGATTTATCGCCTTGAACTGGCGATGGTTGGCCGACTGTTTGCCCAGGATCCGCAGCTTTATGCCGATATTATTATGTCGTCAGAAAGCAATCTGGCGCTGATCAAGCGTTATTACAAACGCTTCGGCGAGGCGATTGGCCTGCTGGAACACGGCGACAAGCAGGCGTTTATCGACAGCTTCCGTAAAGTGGAGCACTGGTTCGGGGATTACGCTCAACGTTTCCAGAATGAGAGCCGCGTCCTGTTACGCCAGGCAAATGATAACCGCCAGTAAGTGGCAAAAGGTTTTATAATCAAAAGCCAGTGGGAGTTTGCCCGCTGGCTTTTTTGTTTGCCAAAAGGATACCTGAAATGGCTGAGCCGCAGCTGCTGTTCGACTATACCGGTCACTTACCCGAATGCCCTACGTGGAGCGCAGAAGAAGGCAGCCTCTATTGGACGGACATTCTTGAGAACGAAATCCACCGCTACCATCTTGCCAGCGGCAAACATGACGTTATTCAGTTTTCTGAAGAGGTGGGCTGCTTTGCCCTGCGTGAGTCCGGCGGGTTTATCGTGGCGATGCGCAGCGGAATCTGGCTAACCAATAAAACCGGGCTTATCGTGGGCAAAGTCTGTGATAACCCAAGTAACCCGGATTTGGCCCGTTTCAACGACGGCGGTACCGACAGGCAGGGGCGTTTTTACGCCGGCACGTTTTGGGGCCCCGGTGACTATAATGGCGCGTTACTTTGCCGGGTGGATAACGACCTGACGCCGCATGTGATTCAGCATGATATCCACGGCGCTAACGGGCTGGCATTTAGCGCGGATGGAAAATGGATGTATACCTCGGACACGCCAAATGCCGTGATTTACCGCACGCCGCTGGATGCCCATGGCGAGCCGGGCATACGTGAAGTCTTTAAGCGATTTGCCCAAGGCGAGGGCATGCCTGACGGCGCGGCGATGGACAGCGAAGGGCATTACTGGACGGCGCTGTTTGATGGCTACCGCATAGCGCGTATTTCTCCACAAGGGGAAATAGTGGAAGAGCACCGCTTGCCCGTGCGCTGCCCAACGATGGTCTGTTTTGGTGGCGATGATATGAAAACGCTATTTATCACCACGACCAGAGAAAACATGGACGATGAAGAAGTGGCTCGGTTACCGCTGTCTGGGGCGCTTTTCACCCTCCGCGTTGAAGTGGCCGGAATGGAAAAGCTGAAGTTTCGGGAAATGTGATTTATCCAGCCCGGTTGAAGCCGGGCTGGCATTGTTATCAGGCCGGGTCGACCGGTACTACGTTTTCGCTTGGGTAGCTGCCCAGTAGCTTCAGGGAGCGGGTGATTTCGCCCAGCTCTCGTAGCGCCTTACGCATAGCCTCATCTTTCAGGTTGGCCTGAATATCCAGATAAAACATCTCTTCCCACGGGTTGCCGTTGATTGGGCGTGATTCCAGCCTGGTCATGATCAGATTGTGGTTGCGTAAGACCAGTAACGCCTCTACCAGCGCACCGGCCTGCTGGCCAGTTGCCATCAGCAGAGTGGTTTTCGCGGGTACCTGATCGGACACTTCAACGGCCTTACGCGCCAGCACGATAAAGCGAGTAATGTTCTGGGTCTGATTTGCAAGGTTGCGTTCCAGCACCTGCAGGCCGTAAAGAGCGCCACCGGCTTCACTGCCCAGCGCGGCGACGTGAGGCGAGTTAGCCTGTGCGACTTTTTCCATCGCCGCAGAGGTGCTTTCCGTGTATTCAATTTTCCAGTGAGGATAGCGATTAATGAACTGGCTGCACTGCTGGAAAGGCTGAGGGTGACTGTAAACAGTCTGGATCTGCTCGAGGTCGGTAGAGCCGGAAACCAGCACGCAGTGGTCAATCGGCACCGTCATTTCGGCCACGATCGACAGGCTGGTGTGCTGCAACAGGTCGTAGACGTCGTTGATAGCCCCCGAGCTGGTGTTTTCAATCGGCACGACGGCGTAATCCGCCTGGCCGGTTTCCACCTGGTTGAAGATATCGTGGAATTTGGCGCAGCCGCTTTCGATGAACTGTTCAAAGTGTCGAGCGGCGTACTGGCGAGCGGCCAGGTGAGAGTAAGAGCCTTTAGGCCCAAGGAAAGCGACGCGGGCAGAGTGAGGGTTAGTTTTATTCAGGTGCTGCTGCAGCAAGGTCTGCTGGGTAAGAACTGAGTCTTCAATAATGAGCTGGAACAGGCGCGTGATGTAGTGGGCATCGAGATGGTGGTCTTTACCGAGGGTAATCAGGCGTTCCAGTAAGTCTCTTTCTCGATCGATATCGCGTACCGGGCGGTGAGAAGCGAGCTTTGCTTTGCCAACCTCAACCGCCAACAGGCGGCGCTCTGCCAGCAGGGCTAACAGCTTTTCATCCAGTGCGCTGATTTTATCGCGCAGGGCCAGCAACGGATTAATTTCGGTCATAACGCTACCTTTTCGATGTCCATAAAAAAAGCCTCCCGCTTGGGAGGCTTGTTTGTTCGTCTTCGCATTCTTTATCACACGACGAATTGCCTCCCAGTCAGGGGAAGGTAAAAAAGAATGCGAAGAAAAACGGGAAAAGTTTCATGTCAGGTTTCCTGAGGAATCTGAGAGGTAAAGTACCTGCTCTGTTTTCGTTCTGTCAATAAAAAACGCGCCCGAAGGCGCGTTGCGGTGAGTGGAAGGAGAGTGATGTATTACTCTTCGTCAGCTTCTGCTTCTGCGAAGGACACGTCTTTCACTGAACCTGCTGCGCGACGTGCTTCACCTTTGTGTTGCACTTTATTTAACTGCCGCTCCAGTTTGTTGATTAAATCGTTGATAGCCGTATACATATCTTCATGTCTGGCACTGGCTACGAGGTGCCCATTCGGTGTGTTAATCGTGGCATCGGCCACAAAACCCTGAGGCTCTTTGGACAAGATAATATGTGGATTAATTAGATGAGTTTGCCACTTGTCCAGCTTACTGAGACGGTCGGCGACATGCTGGCGAATAGCTGGGGTGATTTCCATTTGCTTGCTGGTAATGTTCATTGTCATAAAGTTACCTCTTGTCTTTGCCGTCTTGGTAACTTCAGCATACCGTTCCTAATGTCAAAATGTGTGATGTAAATCACATTATTTTGTCACTTTTTGTCAAGGAAGGCTTTTTGTGAGGCAGAACAGGATATGTATTTTTAAGGCTTGTGGTTATCGGAAATCGCGTCCATATTTGATGGGATGACCTGACGCTAAACCGTTTCAGTTTTTGCGTCGGCAGATAAAAAAACGGCAGCCGAGGCTGCCGTTTTTCTTGCGATATCGTCGATCAGGTATTGCTGCTATTGGCGGCAATAATCTTCGCAACTTTGTCAGCCTGACCCGGCATCTGCATCTCGCGGTAGGCATTTTCCATCAGCTTCAGGCCGTCACGAGTGGCCTGAGTGTCCGGATAATCACGCAGCATACCTTCAACGCGATTAACTACTGCAACCCAGGCGCCGCGTTTCGTGTAATATTGCGCCACGGAAAGCTCATACTTCGCCAGGCGATCTTTGAGGAACACGAGGCGTTTGGTCGCATCGGTGACGTATTGGCTGTTTGGATAGCCGCGAACCAGCTTCGAGAAGTCGTTGAATGCGTCGCGAGCGTGCTGCGGATCGCGGTCAGAACGATCAACGCCGAAGAAGCCTTGCAGCGCACTGTCATCCAAAGCCATGTCCGTCAGGCCACGCATGTAAAGTACGTAGTCGATGTTTGGATGAGTCGGATTAAGGCGCATGAAGCGATCGATCGCCGCCTGAGCCAGCGGTAAGTCCGCATTTTTGTAGTAGGCGTAGATCAGGTCGAGCTGCACTTGCTGAGAGTACGGGCCGAACGGATAACGGTTATCCAGCGCTTCCAGTTGCGTTATCGCCGCTTTAAAGTTACCGTCCTGCAGCTTTTGCTGGGCAGTCGCATAGATCTCAGAAGGCGGATTATCAGGAACCTCATCCTTGGAACTGGAGCAACCAGCCAAAGCCAGGCTCAACGTGGCCGCTGCCACCAGATATTTCATGCGCGTCATGACGTTTGACTTTCCTAAGTAATTTTATTTCCGGGAGAGTTCGTGTTCCAGCTCCCGATAAAGACCAGCTACAATAGCACATTATATTAAACGGCATTGCCGTAAAACCCAACGTTAACGAAAGAAGCTGTCTATGGCACAACTAGTACAACTCACCGAAACGGTGTCCGATTCACAACTGGGTCAACGCTTAGATCAGGCATTGGCCGAATTGTTCCCGGATTATTCGCGTTCGCGCATAAAAGAATGGATTCTTGACCAGAAAGTCACGGTCAACGGCGTTGTCTGGGACAAGCCGAAAGAGAAAGTGTTGGGTGGCGAACTCGTTGCTATCAATGCAGAAATTGAAGAAGAAGCGCGCTGGGAGCCTCAGGACATCCCGTTGAATATCGTTTATGAAGATGAAGATATTCTGGTGATCAATAAGCCGCGTGACCTGGTAGTGCATCCTGGCGCAGGCAACCCGGACGGCACGGTGCTGAATGCGCTTTTGCATTACTATCCGGCGATTGCGGATGTACCGCGTGCGGGCATCGTCCACCGTCTGGATAAAGACACCACCGGCCTGATGGTCGTGGCGAAAACCGTTCCTGCACAGACTCGCCTGGTTGAAGCACTTCAGCTGCGTGAAATTACCCGTGAGTACGAAGCCGTTGCGATTGGTCATATGACCGGCGGCGGTACGGTGGAAGAGCCTATCAGCCGCCATCCAACCAAACGTACCCACATGTCCGTGCACCCAATGGGAAAACCTGCGGTGACTCATTACCGCATTATGGAACACTTCCGCGTTCATACGCGTCTGCGTCTGCGTCTGGAAACCGGGCGTACTCACCAGATTCGCGTACACATGGCGCACATCAGCCATCCGCTGGTGGGCGATCAGCTGTACGGTGGCCGTCCTCGTCCGCCGAAAGGGGCTTCGGAAGAGTTTGTCAGCATACTGCGCAAGTTTGACCGCCAGGCGCTGCATGCCACCATGCTACGTCTTTACCATCCAGTCAGCGGCATTCTGATGGAATGGAGCGCGCCGATCCCGCAGGATATGGTTGATCTTATCGAAGCCCTGCGCGTCGATACCGAAACCCATAAGGATCAACTGGACTGGCTATGACCAAAACGATCGTCCCGCAGTGGCCCCTTCCTGAAGGGGTTGCCTCCTGTAGCTCAACCCGTATCGGCGGTGTTAGCGTCGCGCCATATGACTCGATGAATCTGGGCGCCCATTGCGGCGATGATTTGGAGCATGTCGAAGAGAACCGCCGGCTGTTTTACACCGCGGCAGGCTTGCCTTCCCGGCCGGTCTGGCTTGAGCAGGTTCACGGCAAAACGGTGTTGAAGCTGACGGGCGAGCCTTATGCCTCAAAGCGTGCGGATGCTTCTTATAGCAATACGCCGGGGACGGTTTGTGCGGTGATGACGGCAGATTGTCTGCCGGTACTGTTTTGTAATGAGGCGGGAACCGAGGTTGCCGCAGCACATGCCGGCTGGCGAGGCTTATGTGAAGGCGTACTAGAAGAAACAGTTGCCTGTTTCCAGGACGATCCGCAGAACATTCGTGCCTGGCTTGGGCCGGCGATTGGCCCCCTGGCGTTTGAAGTCGGGCCTGAAGTGCGTGAAGCTTTTATGGCAAAAGACGAGAAAGCGGTGAGCGCTTTTCGTGCCGCCGGTGAAAAGTACTATGCTGATATTTACCAGCTTGCAAGGCAGCGGCTGGCAAACGTAGGCGTCACGCAGGTGTACGGCGGCGACCGCTGTACCTGGACCGAAAGCGGCGATTTCTTCTCTTACCGCCGCGACAGAACCACAGGTCGTATGGCAAGTTTCATCTGGCTGATATAACCTATCGAATCAAGACGATCCAGTGCGTGTCGCTCGCGCTTCATATATTTCAGGTCATTAACCTTGAATAATTGAGGGATGACCTCATTTAATCTCCAGTAGCAAATTTGACCTGTTTATGGGAGGAGTTATGCGTCTGGATCGTCTTACCAATAAATTCCAGCTTGCTCTCGCCGATGCCCAATCTCTTGCGCTTGGGCACGACAATCAATTCATCGAACCTCTTCATCTGATGAGCGCTCTGCTCAATCAGGAAGGAGGATCCGTGCGTCCGTTACTGACCTCTGCGGGGGTGAACGCGGGCAAACTACGTACCGACATTGAGCAGGCCCTAAGCCGTTTGCCGCAGGTGGAAGGCACCGGCGGTGACGTTCAGCCTTCTCAGGACCTGGTGCGTGTATTAAACCTGTGCGACAAGCTGGCACAAAAACGGAACGATAACTTTATATCGTCAGAACTCTTTGTTCTGGCGGTGCTTGACTCACGCGGCACTCTGACTGACCTGCTGAAAGCAGCGGGCGCAACGCCAGCGAACATAACCGCCGCGATTGAGCAAATGCGTGGAGGGGAGAGCGTGAACGATCAGGGTGCCGAAGACCAACGTCAGGCATTAAAGAAATACACCGTCGATTTAACCGAACGGGCTGAGCAAGGCAAACTGGATCCGGTCATCGGCCGTGATGAAGAAATTCGTCGTACCATCCAGGTACTGCAGCGCCGTACCAAAAACAACCCGGTGCTGATTGGTGAACCGGGCGTTGGTAAAACGGCCATCGTTGAAGGGCTTGCGCAGCGCATCATCAATGGTGAAGTGCCTGAAGGCTTAAAAGGCCGTCGGGTTCTCGCGCTTGATATGGGCTCGCTGGTGGCTGGGGCTAAATACCGCGGTGAGTTCGAAGAGCGTCTGAAAGGCGTGCTGAACGATCTCTCTAAGCAGGAAGGTAACGTCATTCTGTTTATTGATGAGCTGCATACTATGGTTGGTGCTGGTAAAGCAGACGGCGCAATGGATGCCGGGAATATGCTCAAGCCGGCGCTTGCTCGTGGTGAACTTCACTGCGTTGGCGCGACCACGCTCGATGAATATCGCCAATATATAGAGAAGGATGCTGCGCTCGAACGACGCTTCCAAAAAGTTTTCGTGGCGGAGCCTACTGTAGAAGACACCATTGCGATTCTACGTGGGCTGAAAGAACGCTATGAGCTGCATCACCATGTACAAATTACCGATCCGGCAATTGTGGCGGCAGCCACGCTGTCTCATCGCTATATTGCCGATCGTCAACTGCCGGATAAGGCCATCGACCTTATTGATGAAGCCGCATCCAGCATTCGTATGCAGATAGATTCCAAGCCGGAAGAGCTGGACCGTCTCGATCGCCGCATTATCCAGCTCAAGCTGGAGCAGCAGGCGCTGAAGAAAGAGTCTGATGAAGCCAGTCAGAAACGACTCAGCATGCTGAATGAAGAACTGGAAGATAAAGAACGCCAGTACTCTGAGCTTGAAGAAGAGTGGAAGGCGGAGAAAGCCTCTCTGTCAGGTACGCAGACCATTAAGGCTGAACTTGAGCAGGCGAAGATTGCGATTGAGCAGGCTCGACGCGTGGGCGATCTTGGGCGTATGTCCGAGCTGCAGTACGGTAAAATCCCTGAGCTGGAGAAACAGCTGGCCGCGGCGACCCAAAGTGAAGGGAAAACCATGCGCCTGTTGCGTAATAAAGTGACGGATGCAGAAATCGCCGAAGTCCTGGCGCGCTGGACCGGGATCCCGGTTGCCCGAATGCTGGAAGGCGAGCGCGACAAGCTATTACGTATGGAAAAAGATCTTCATCAGCGCGTCATTGGCCAGGATGAAGCCGTCGAAGCGGTATCCAACGCTATTCGCCGTAGCCGCGCAGGGCTATCGGACCCGAATCGCCCAATCGGTTCGTTCCTGTTCCTGGGGCCAACCGGGGTAGGTAAGACCGAGCTGTGCAAAGCGTTGGCGAACTTTATGTTCGACAGCGACGATGCGATGGTGCGGATCGATATGTCCGAGTTTATGGAGAAACACTCCGTATCGCGGCTGGTGGGTGCGCCTCCGGGCTATGTGGGTTATGAAGAAGGCGGTTATCTGACGGAAGCGGTACGTCGCCGTCCTTATTCGGTGATTCTGCTGGATGAGGTCGAGAAAGCACACCCGGATGTGTTTAACATCCTGTTGCAGGTGCTGGACGATGGTCGCCTGACCGATGGTCAGGGCAGAACCGTTGATTTTCGTAATACGGTTGTCATTATGACTTCAAACCTCGGTTCCGATCTGATTCAGGAACGCTTTGGTGCGCTCGACTATGGTCATATGAAAGATTTGGTGCTGGGTGTTGTTAGCCAAAGCTTCCGGCCGGAGTTCATTAACCGTATAGATGAAGTCGTGGTGTTCCATCCGCTGGGTGAGCGTCATATTGCTTCTATTGCGCAGATTCAGCTGCAGCGGTTGTACAAACGTCTGGAAGAGCGTGGCTATGGCGTGAGCATCTCTGATGAAGCGCTGAAACTGATAAGTGAGAATGGCTATGACCCTGTTTACGGAGCACGTCCGCTGAAACGAGCTATCCAGCAGCAAATTGAGAACCCACTGGCTCAGCAAATCCTTTCCGGAGAGCTGATTCCTGGGAAAACTATTAAGCTGGAAGTAAAAGACGATCGCATTGTGGCAGTGCAGTAAGTCACACAACGTAAAAAACGAGCCCTTTTGGGCTCGTTTTTGTTTGTAAAATAACCATTCCTGGCCAGGATTTATACTCTTAGCCTGGAAAGTGAGCGGTCGGCAATTATTTTGTATTTTATACTTGTCAGGCTCTGAGAACTCCCTATAATGCGCCTCCACTGACACGGCAAAGCGGCTTCGAAAGCGGCTTAACAAACCGG